>JABMRO010000147.1 GCA_013202635.1 Planctomycetota bacterium | reverse complement strand
TTTTATGCAAAACAAACCCAAAGTCAAGTACGCTAAAATTAACGCAAAATCTTTTATAATAAGCACATACGCATACTTGAGACATTTGGTGAATCAGACAAACAAAGCCAAAACAAACCCAATTAAAGCCAATTCAAAGCCAATTAAACCCAAAACAAACCCAATTCAAACCCAAACAAACCCAACCTGTAGTGAGCTTGTCGAACCTATTTCACCCACCCTGAAGTTTGACTATCTTAAATGCTTGAAATTAAAGCAAATTATGCTATTATCTTCTAACCAAAGAAATATTCAAAAACCAGAAACAATATTTGGAGGAAAGACCATGAAAAATCAACTAAAGGCACTAATGTGCATCACAGTTGTACTTCTGTGCGGCAATAGCCTTACACGAGCCGCAGATACTCTTAAGTTACGCAAACTCTTTAACGGCAAAGACCTCTCCGGATGGGTAAATGTCAACACGGCCAAGGACACATGGTCCGTCCGCGATGGTATGATAGTATGCACCGGCCACCCAATAGGAGTGATGAGAACCAAAAGGCAGTATGAAAATTTCGTCCTGCAAATCGAATGGAGACACATGGAGGCCGGTGGAAATTCCGGTGTGTTCCTTTGGAGCCAGGGAACCGTGCCCGAAGGAAGGCGGCTGCCCAGTGGACTCGAAGTACAGATGCTGGAACTCGATTGGGTAAATCAACACAAACGCGACGACGGCACGCTCCCCCCAATCGCCTACGTGCACGGCGAAGTCTTTGAAGTAGGTATAAAGACTGTCCCGGACAACCCGCGCGGCAGACGCAGTAAATCCATCGAAAACCGCTGCAAAGGAAAAGGCCAGTGGAACAAATACGTTGTCGTCGCCGTTGACGGAACTGTAAAGTTGTCGGTGAATGGCAAGTTCGTAAACGGCATCAGTAAAGCATCCGTTAAAAAAGGCTACATCTGCCTGGAGTCCGAAGGCGCCGAAATCCACTTCCGCAATATCAAGATAATGGAACTGCCACCGGGTATTACAAATGCCGAGAATACGGCACCTGTTGTCAAAGATAATAAAAGCAAATAAAGGAGCAAACGATGAGTCCTAAATCAGATTCAAAAAACAGTACTTCGACACAAACAAACCTTATCACTCGTCGTGCGTTCCTGCACAAAGCGGCCATGAGCGGCACCGGCCTCATCATTTTGGCAAACAGCCGGTCGGTACGCAGTTTCCAGGCCAACGAAAAATTGAACATTGCCTGTATCGGTGTCGGCGGTCGAGGCGCCGCGAACGTAAACGGCGTTGCGGGCGAGAACATCGTTGCCTTGTGCGATGTTGACCATAATCATTCGGCAAAGACCTTCGAGCGATTCCCCAACGCCAAACGATACAAAGACTTTCGCAAGATGCTCGACGAGATTCACAGCAAGATCGACGCGGTGGTCATTGGGACACCCGACCATACTCATGCCCCGGCTGGGGTTATGGCCATGAAACTCGGCAAGCATTGCTACTGTGAGAAACCACTCACACACAGCGTGTACGAAGCGAGAATTATGGCTAATATCGCAAGAGAGAAGAAGCTCGTTACGCAAATGGGGACGCAAATTCACGCCGAAAATAACTATCGCCGTACGGTGGAACTCGTACAGACGGGTACCATCGGTACTGTGCGAGAGGTCCATGTATGGCTGGCCGCGAATTTCAAAGGGCCGCCCAAACCAACTAACATGTCACAGCCCGATGCCCCCACCAACCGCCCGGCGGTGCCGGAGGCACTCGACTGGGACCTGTGGCTGGGACCGGCATCTTACCGGCCTTATAATTCGGCTTATGCTCCGTTCGGGTGGCGATACTGGTGGAACTTCGCAAACGGCCAATTAGGGGACTTTTTCTGCCACTACTGCGATTTGGTATTCTGGGCGCTGAAATTAAGGCACCCGCTCACCATAGAAGCCGAGGGCCCGGTCCATCCCGAGAGCGCCGCCCGCTGGACTATCGCCCGGCAGAAATACCCCGCCCGTGGCAATCTGCCGCCGGTTAATTTAACCTGGTACAATGGCGGCCCATATCCTGGATTTATGGAAGAAAAGAACATTCCGAAGTGGGGAAGCGCGGTACTGTTCATCGGTTCGCAAGGAATGTTGATTTCTGATTACAGCAAACACCAGTTGCTGCCTGAAGAGAAATTTATCGATTTCAAGTGCCCTGATCCCTTCATCCCGGATTCCATCGGCCACCACCGCGAATGGGTCGAGGCCTGCAAAACGGGCGGGCCTACCACGTGCAATTTCGACTATTCCGGCGCACTGACCGAAGCGGCGCTGCTCTGCAACGTCGCACTGCGAACCGGAAAGAAACTGAACTGGGACGCCGGGAAGCTCAAGGCCATCGGCTGCGCTGAAGCCGACAAGCTCATCAAGCGTGAATATCGGCAGGGTTGGAGGCTATAGGTCGCCATATCATCGCATAGGCTGCAAGGCAATAGTGGCTTTGATAAGATAGCTGCAAACGCACCGATTTGACGCTTCCGGAACAAGAAGCAAGCCGCCTGCAGGTATTGTATTAATCCAGCAGCCGGGTCTTATGCCGCCATAGTTTTCAGTTCCTTTGCCGGATAGGAGATCTCTGTATCCAAGTGTAGCCGAACGGAAAGCCAGCAAATTCGTGGCTCCGGCGATGATACCGCAGCCATAAGAACGTTCAAAATTAAATTCTTTTTTAAGACCTGTACGAAGATCCCAGGCGCCGGGCTGGGCGTAGATGGTCGAGTCATTCAGGATAGGCCGCGAGGCATAGCGGGCCTCAATATCCCAAAGTCGATTTCCATTTGAGGCACCAAAAGCAGACATTCTGCCGCCAACTTCCGAAACCAGCTTGAAGCGTGTGTCCTGGTAGGCCATCAGCAAAATATCGTGCTTTTGACTTAAAGCAAGCATTGTGCCGTAAATATCCTTCGATGACGTCCAGAGGACTTCACCATTGTTCATATCCAGTGCGATAAGTGTCCCTTCCGTTTTGGAGATACTGTCCGATTTTTGAGTTCTTTGTTGTTTGTTCGGATAATCCGGACAGTCACGTAAATCTAACGGCGCATCGATAAAATAGACGTTGCCGTTTCCGACTGCGATGGAATTATTGCGGATTGAATTTTGTGGAGTGTAGCTCCACTTGAGCCTACCTGTTCTTGTATCCATCGCAAACAGAAGCACTGATTCCGTGAACTGTGTTTTCATATCGCTTCTGCCGTAGCGATACTGAACGATGTGCTCTGTATCGGCCAATGTGCCAAATAAAGTTTGGTTCTTGCAGGCAACGTATCCCCACGTGCTTTGTTTGCCTTGCGGATGCTGAGGAGCAGGAAACTCGGCAATCAGTTTGCCGGTAGCAGGATCCAGTTGCAGGCATTTTCCACCTGTGCGCACATAGAGACCTTCAGGGGTCACACAGAAGTTGCTTCCAGTCCCGGCTGTTCCCATCAGGTGTTCCTGGTCATACGCCTTCAATATGTTTTCGAGAGGATATTCCCAGATGACATGTCCGTTATATGCATCAAGTGCTCGCAGGCCGTGTAAACCTTCAACAAAAAGCCGGCCATCAAGACAAAGCGGCGCAGGACCGCGCCCATGCCGGGAAGGCATTTCAAAATCATTGTCAGTGAACCACAGCACTTCAAGCGGTCCTCTTATAAGCTCATCAGGAGAGCAGTTGGTATTTGCTGGGTCGGCATACTGGTGAGTCCAATTGCCGGCACCTTCGAGGCCGCCCCGAACAGTCAATTGCATTTTGCCCGGTTTACCAAGACATGCAGAGCCTCCATAAGGCCTTAGAATGCGATTAATCTCTTTTTCTGGTAAATAATCAGCCCCCTCTTTGACAGAAGCGCCCGATACAATCAGGTTGGCAAAGCAGTTGGGCAGCTTTGTCTTTGCAAGGTCCCGCTGCAGAACAGTTACACGTGTACCGTAAAGTCCGGCTTCAGTAAGTAATTTTCTTGCCCTTTTGACCTTTGCAGGGTCTGATTCGACAGCATAAATATTCAGGTCTGTACGTTTGGCCAGTTCATAAGCAAGGCGGCCCTGCCCACAAGCTATATCGAGACAATAACCTTTGGTCTTTCCGGTTCTATTTATAATCTCTCTGGCCGCTCTGGCGTATAGCTGGTTTTTTCCGTAAGCAGATGATTTCAGTTTTGGACTTATCTCAACAGTCTTGTTTGAAGTTTTGCCTGCGAAACAGTAGATAGTGCCCTTATCCGTGCTGACGATAAGACGGCCATCAGCCGCCGCGAGCCCCATGGGCTGACCATCCACATCAGCAGTCATAATAATAGATTTGGTTTCTATATCTGCGGTGATTATCTTGTGATTTTTCGTTCCAGCGACGATTGTTTCGCCTGCCCCTATTAGAGACACACCCACCGGTTCCGGACATGCAATAGACCAGGATGGTGAGCTCAGAACGTTTTGTTTTTTTAGTTTTCCGGCAGAATCTTTTGTCTGTTTTTCTTCAATAGGTTTTGAACGGGTGATGCCCTTAATACTGTTTTCCTGAGCAAAGACTATATATTCGGGGAAATCGGCGACTGCGGAGCCGGGTGTTCCCCTGAGCAGCAAGTTACCGGTTTGGGAGTTAAACAACTCATTCCTGCTGAACGTCAGGCCATTAATAAGGGTAATGAACGGGCCCGGCCGTATTTGACCGTATCTCTGGAGATGAAAGTACCGGAATGCACCGTTTTGCCTGTCGAAGGCGGCGGGTATCGCACGACCGGTTGGCACTAAAAGGGTATCATCGGCGGCTGACAGATAGCCTTGCACTGAGACACCACTATTGGCCTGTGCTGTCGGATGAGGCTGATCCATCAGCATACTGCCGCTTGAGTCATTCACCCAAAGAACCTTGCCCGTTTCAGGCTCAAGTGCGTAGATGTATATTCCTTCCGAAGGCCAAATACCTGCGGAAAAATAGACGATATTATCGATAATAGTGGCCGCACCTCTGGCCGGCCATCGGGAAATCATGCGTCCGTTTCCAAGAACCATATCTTCTCGTGGTCCCCCGCGTTTTCGCCAAATGAGCTTTCCCGTTTTTGCCCGAAGGCAATACAGATACCCATCATCTCCGGCTATATATAACCGACCCTGCCAGAAAGCAGGGGCGAAACGAATCGGAGAATCAGCAAAAAATGTCCATCGCTCCTTACCGGTAACAGCATTCAATGCATAAACTTTATTGTCCGCTGAACTGCCAAAGAAAACCATGCCTTCTGCGATGATTGCATGATAAGCGTGGTCAAAAGGCATACGTGTATCTTCGGCCCGCCAGGCGGGTTGAGGCGGGTGAAGCGGCTTATATACCCATCGCAACGAGAGACTGCCCGGTAGCTTCTGTGATATGTAGCCGCTCCTCGCGGCATCCGCACGAAACTGAGACCAGTCCCCTTTTGAAGTCTGCCAGGAAGTTAACAGCAAAATTATGCTAAGCAGAGTTCTTGTCATAATAACCTCCAGTAATGCCGGTATAATAATTCAAAGAATGCCAACTCCATGATACCAATTTTGCTTTACAAACGCACATACATTCTGTTCTTTAGAAAAGAGATGTTTTGATTTAGCAGATGATTTGCAGTTTTTGAGGGAGTATTTTGTAATCAACAGAACCAAAAAGATTCGGATAGACTTCACCATCATTGCTAAGCGGCGCCGAAGGAGTAAGAGAAACGGAAAGTGATTTTGCCCGAAACAAGGTGACTTTTTTATGGCTTGTCAATGCCTTTCTGAGTGTCAATGGTATAAAACCCAGAGCTTCCAATTTCTTCGGCATTTCTATTATCAGGCAGTCCAACAGGCCGTCATCGGGTCTGGCCTCTGGAATAAATGTGAGTCCTCCATATCGGGGCGTATTACTGACAAGCAGAACTCCGTAGGTTCCACGAAACATTCTTCCATCGGTTTTAATATTCATTTCCCATCCGGAGTTCATCTTTCTGATTACGCAAAGAGCCGCCGCTATGTATCGCAGGCAGCCGCTGAGTCCCTTCATTCGATAGCTTTCGGCGCAGACAGCCGCAAAAAGACCGATAGAAGAGGCCATACAAAAAAAGTGCCTGCCCGCCTGCCCGATATCCACATATTTGGTTTTTCCATTTATGATTGTCCGGCAGGCTTTGTGCAGTTGTTGGGGTATTCCAAGGCTTTTCGAAAAATCATTGGAGGAGCCAGAAGGAATAATACCAATGCGCGGAATATGACGGCATCCGGTCGCCAGCACGCCATTTATGACCTCATTTAAGGTCCCATCCCCACCGAGTACAACAATCGTGTTAACTTTTTGGATTGCTGCTTCTGCCGCGATTTCCTGTGCGTGGCCGGGATAATCCGTAGTAAATGAAGAAAAGGCAAGTTTGTGTTTGCGAAGAAAGGCCTCGGCCCGACGGACACGTGAACGGTTTAGCCCCCACCGGGCTTTTGTATTCGCGATGATAATGTTGTTACACATAATTCAAAATGATTTTGATAAATATGACTTCCTTATGCCGGATTATACGACCATTTATAATCGTATTCAATAAATGTCGGATTGGCAATTGACAGTTTTATAGGCAGCGCATTACCTTGGGTATCTTCACCTGCTCACTGAAGTAAAAAAATAAGCAACGTACAGCCCAATAACTTGTAAAAAAACGTTCTATCCCGTGTCAATGTAAAATCACGTACCTTCGTCTGTGGTGCTTTAATAGATTGAAAAGAAGAGACCTTTGTTGCGGCAAATACGTATAAACAAAGATAGAAATCGGCGGCCGATCCGGTTATGATAAGGTATTGACAGCCCAATAAGGCGTCCGGGCACAGGTGAATGTGAAAATTACGGGTACATTGATGGATAACGAACAGCTTTTATATCACTCGATATGGGAGGCGATAAAACCTTATCCTATTACCACGACATCAGGGAACAGAATCCTGCTCCCGGCCTGAGATCGATACGTTTTTCGCTTCAAAACAAACCTGTTTTTGCCGAGCAAATTCGGGCAATATTGCGTGCAGGAGCCGGGGCAGATTTACGGATTATGTTTCCAATGATTTCATCCATAGACGAATTCTGCCAGGCCCGTGAAGTTGTATTTGAATGTTTGGAAGAACTCGGCAAACAGGATACGAAACACAATAGAAAGCCGAAACTTGGAATAATGGTCGAGCTGCCATGTGTCGTGGACCTGATAGACGATTTCACGAAGGAGGCTGATTTTTTTTCGATTGGAACCAACGATTTTATACAGTTTATGTTAGGGGTTGACAGGACTAACGAAAATGTCGCCGGTTCTTATTTGCCTCATCACCCTTCGGTGTTGCGTACAATGAAAAAGGTGGTCCATTCGGCCAATCAAAACGGCAAAGAAATTCCGATCTGCGGTGATATGGCTCACCATGAACGATATCTGCCTTTCCTGCTTGGTATAGGCGTGCGGGTTCTGAGTATGAACCCGAGCTATCTACTAAAAATACAAAAGGCTATTTCAGACATTGAACTCAATGAAGCCAAAGCAACTGCCGAAAACATGCTTGATCAAACCAGAATCAGTGACATAACACAGACCTTGAAACTGAATCGTGTCGATGAGTAACCACTGCTGCTGCAAACATTGCGGCCCATCAAGGTAAACGCAGGTGAATTCTGTGGTTCGCTTTGCCTGCTGTCTTTTTCCTGCCAATTGCTTATTTTTGTCCAAAGCAATACGGAGAAATATTTTAAAAAATAATATTTTTTTTGTTGACCTATACCGATATATTGTTATAGTTATATATAACAGTAATGCTATTTAAGGAGTAGTAGCCATTTTTATACGGATTGAACCATCATCATCAGTTCCGATATACCGGCAGATTATCGACCAGATTAAGTATCAGGTTGCCACCGGTGTGCTTAAAGAAGGCGATAAAGTTCCAAGTGTGAGGGAATTAGCGGCGAGGCTGGCAATCAACCAAAATACGGTACTGAAGGTCTATAACGAGCTTTGCCGGCAGAATGTGCTCAAAATCGAAAGAGGTGACGGAACATACGTTTCTTCCAGTAAGCAGACTATTCCCGCCGCTGAAAGAAGAAAAACCGTCTCAAACGTACTTCGCGAAGCGGCCATCCTGGCGGTTCAACTGGAGCTGCCTATTGAGCAGGTCGGCGAGCTTCTGCAGAAAGAATATGGGTACATCGTTTCACAAAGAGCCGGCCGCGGTAAAACTGGTTTGTCGGAGAAGTAATATGTTTCGAATGCTTCTGTGGAAAGAATGGAAAGAAAACCTCTGGAAACTTTGGTTTTGCGGGGCGGCCAGCGTTGTATTCACAATTATGCTTTTCAGGATACGAATCATACCGGATTTTGCCAATTGTATATTGATCTCATTTATCCAGATGTTTGCCGTACCGGTCATTTTCTCGCTGGATATTTTTTCAGGTGAAATAAGCAACCGCACGGTACATTTGCTTTTCAAGATACCGGTCCCCAGATGGATGCTTTTTTTCAGTAAGTATCTTGTTTCGGCTGTGGGAATTGTTCTGATATTTCTTATTAGCGGGCTGTTGATGGAGTTCATATCTCAGGGCAGAGAGGCACAGATATTGTTTCTTTTGAAAACCAATTCACTTTATAGCATGGCAGCCCTGGTCCTTTTTACCTGGTTCTGCGCCTTCGGCTGTCAGAGCAGGAGTGAGGCCGGTTCGCTGGTGGCTATGTTCAGTATCTTTATCGGCTGGGGAATCGTCCTTCTCTGGTCCGGCATGTGTGATGTCACCTGGGCCGAGCGTTTCGTGCCGTATTCACTTATTCTCATGAAAACCATTGATGTCGGGCCTGTGGGAACGGCACTTTCGCAGATTCCAGCCTCTTTGGCAGTACTCGGCATTGCATGTTACAGATACACCAGTATCAGGAGATATCTATGAGGGTATCAGGGATTATCCATCAGCAGATTTGCCAGCTTAAATGGCACCTTCTGGCTTGCCTGGGACTGCTAATGGTTCTGCCGATAGAAGAAGCTGTGGTCAATCTTAAGGCGGGAGATGGCTTTTTCAGCACTGCCATGACTTTCCCGGCTGTTATGTTCGGGCCCCTGCTTGCCGGTCTTATCGCATGCGCGAATGTGCAAGGTGACCTAAGTGAGAAACACTATATCTTCTGGCGGTCAAAACCCGCCAATGTAAAATTGCTCATTACTCTGAAATTCTTCATCGGATTGATTGCCTCTTTATTGATTGTAGCCTGTCCGTTGGTTTTCCACTTTGTTAGCAATCTCATCTGGAACAAAGAAGGCATCGAAAAAAGGTTTTTTTTGTACTATGTGCCTCCACCCATCCTGATAGCGATAATGACTTACAGCCTGTGCTTTGCATGCAATGTGCTTGTGCGCAAAACCGCACGCGCCTGGCTTATCGGGATGTTGATAGGGTGTTTTTTGTTAGTGCTCCCGTTCATGCTGCCCCTGGACTATAAGGATTTTGTGAGCGATGTTATGCTTTGGTCATGGGGCCCTTATCTGGCAATAATATTTATCGCTCCAGTGGGGGCTTTTGTTTTTGCCCTTTATGCGGCAAAGCATGACTGGCATTTGAGGACAAATCTGAAAAGTCTGTTATGGACGGGGGCCGGACTGGTATTTGTATTGATGATGCTTTTCAGCAGTCAGGTCGCCAATATTAAAGTACTGCAGGAAAAGAAAATTGAATTCTTTGGTTTGTTAGGCTCCCAGCTTGGGCGTCCCTCTATAGAGAAAGTCGGAGAAAAACTTATATTTCAAGGAACAAGTTACATTGACATACACCAAAACAAAATTTCTTCAAACGATTTCAGCAAAGATACGACTTACATAATACACTATGGGCCACCGAGGATGGAAGGTTACTATTTAAGGAGATACCCCAGAGACGGAATATTAGATAAGATTTATGGAAATGATGTGTATTCATTTACAATGGATGCGTATTATCGCGAAGAAAAAAGAGGATCAACCACGAAACGATTCTATGAGAAAATTTATCTGAAAAGCTATAAGCATACTGATAACTCCTGGAGGCCTGTCTTTGAATTAGACATGTCAGACTATCTTACGGGTAGAATTGATATACTTCGTGTCGCAATGCGGCTTACTGAAAACAAGTTAATTGTCTGTGTGAATAATAGCTGTTCTGTAGTGGATATTACAGATCCCGGAGAATTAAAGCTAATTGATAAGAAGCTCGATGTACTAAAGAAATACTGGCCATATCCCCATAGAAATCGTAAAGAAGAATTCACTATACCTCTTATACAAGTTGAAGGAATCGGGACCGAAGAGAAAATAAGGCTAAGCATCGATCTGAGTTATCGGTTTTACTACGGCAGTAACAATATTCATGAATCTTCGATAGTTGATGTTCATGATAGCAAATTCTCCTTCTTTTTTGTTGACTTTGAGGACATTGCCCGGTTCGATGTGACCCGTTGGGATAGCGAGAAGGTCTATTGCAGGTTCAGTGGCGCACGACCCTTTACAATTTTGGAAAGTGTAACCGCGGCTCCTCGCTTTTATAATGACAACTTTGTGAAAAACGGGAAATTGTATTGTCACGATGATCACACATTAATGGTTTTCGATGTTCGTTCTAATCGCAGGATACGAAAGCTGGGTCACTTTGTGCGCATGGATTATGATATTGAAGATATGGAAGTATTGAAAGATGGTAATATCCTGCTGGGTGTGCAATGGAGACCTGAATTTGTTAGAAATCGTTTCATTGAACGAAAAAATTATCTATTTCTCCTGAAGAATCCTGGGTAAGGATAAGAAAATGCAAAGGAACAAAAAATGACAGAGTCGGCTATTACAATTGAAGGCCTACATTTTTCTTACGGCAAAAAACATGTGCTCAAAGGGGTTGACCTTGAAGTGCCGAAAGGTTCGATATTCGGCTTCTTAGGCAGGAACGGCACCGGCAAGACTACAACTATTAAGACATTGCTCGGGCTGCAAAAGCCCCGCAGCGGCAGATGCGTTGTAGGCGGGCTTGACAGCTTTACCCAGACCCTCGATGTGCGGAGAAGAATCGGTTTTATGGCCGAAGACCAGCAGATGTACGGCTGGATGACAATCAGTCGTATAATCAAGTGGGTGGCGGGATTTTACCCGGACTGGGATTATAAGTTCGCAGATGAGCTTGCCGATATACTCGGACTGCCAAAGAATACAAAGGTAAAGGCACTTTCCAAGGGACAGAATTCAAGCCTTGCATTGCTTTTGGCGCTGGGGCACAGACCAGATATTGTTATTTTGGACGACCCGACATTAGGGCTCGACCCAATAGCAAGAAAGGATTTCCTGCGGCATGTAATTGAACTTTTGCAGAGCAATGGCGTTACGGTTTTTTTCTCAAGTCACCTGCTTTATGAGATTGAACCGGTGGCCGACCATATCGCTATCCTTGATAAGGGAGTAATTATTAAAGCATCCAGGACGGAACAGCTCAGAGAGAGTGTCCGAAAGTTTGTTCTGACACCGGCGCCTGAGGCAAACTTCAGCCGGTTACAGGGAATTTTAGATGTGTTGAAGGTCGGGGATAATGTTTCGATAACAGTTGAAGATTGCAACGAAGAAAAAAGGACTCAGCTAAAGGGTATGTCCACCAACAGCTTGACAGAAGTAGCATTGAATCTCGATGAGATTTTCGAAGCCTATGTAATCGGAAACAGAGGCCGCGAACTGTCGGTATAATCCCGGATTTACCCTACTTGCAGAAATTTGTCCTCCCACACTTGAATATTGATAAATGTGCGGAAAAAGTTGTTAACATTTCGCCGAGATTTACGTCTTAATATAAAAGTGATGAGCCTAAAACCTGATCCTGGTCTAATGGAATGAGGAAAATGATACATAACGATAACAAACAAACGCCGGTAGTCGAATGTAAACAGTTAACAAAAGTTTACAAGGGCCTGTTGGTTGGACGTTCGAGAGCGGTCTGTGCCTTGAAAAACATTTCGCTGTCGGTAAACAAAGGTCAGATTGTCGGCCTAATTGGTCCAAACGGTGCAGGAAAATCAACTTTCTTAAACCTGATGGCCGGGCTTATTTTCCCAAGCAAGGGTCGTGTCACTGTATGCGGATATCCTGCCAGATCAACCAAAGCTCGAAGCAGCCTGGGGTATATGCCGGAGCACCCGACATTTCTCGGTCGGTATTCCGCCCGGGCAGTTCTAAGATATCACGGGGCATTATTAGGTTTATCCCGGAAAACAATCTCTCTTCAGGCGGACAAGTCGATTGAGCAGTTACAGATGGAGGAGTTCATCGATAGACCTTGTTCGGACTTTTCTCAGGGTATGAAACAACGCCTGGCTTTGGCAATAGCGCTTATGAATAATCCGCAGGTATTGCTGTTGGATGAACCGAGCAATGGTCTCGATCCGGTTGGTATTATCCAGTTGCGAGATGTGCTAAAACAATTACGAGATTCAGGCGCAGCCATTGTAATAAGCTCCCACCGTCTGGGAGAGCTGGAAAAGTTAACATCTGATTATATCTTTCTGTACCGCGGACAGGTTGTCAGCTTCGGTGACAAAATTGCTTCAGACCAGACTGGGCTACTTAGAGTCGAGCTTGTATCAAACGGCAGTTATATTGCCGAGAAATTATTATCACCGTCCAAGGTGCTTGGCGTCTCCGATACGGAGCTGGAAATAGCGGTAAACGATCCTGAAGATGTCCCTGATATAGTAAGCGACCTGGTAAAAGGCGTAGCTCGCATACGAAGTGTCAACTTGCAGACAGAGGATATAGAAGACATTTTCCTGCGCCTTTACAACGAGAGGAATTAGTCAATGAGAGCTTACGAACTGATAAAAGAAACGTTTTGTAGAAAGCTATACATTTTGATTGTTCACTTAAGCTGGTTGACATTATATGGTATTTTCTGGTGGCTGTTTCTCCCGAAGGTAAACGAATTCGGCCGGTTTATTTTTATCTGGGGAGGATGTTTTCTCGCCCTGGCGCTAAGCACCGGCATTTTCGGCGATGATATCTCATCCGGGCGGATATGTGTTCTCGTAACTAAACCTTTCCGGCTGGGAGAGCTTTATATTTATCGCTTACTTGGACTTTCGTTACAGGCCGCCGTGCACTTTATCCTGGCCTGGTGCGTTATATTTATTCTTAATGCTCTTATGCGCACAGGCAGTACGGACAATCTCGGCTTGTGGCTTTTTGCATCCTGGCTGCTTTTTAACACCTGTGCGGCACTGTCAACATCTTTATCTGTCGTGGTAGGACGGGCATACAATGCTCTGCTTTTGCTTGTTGTGATTATCACTGTCTTTTTCGTGGTAAGCATGATGATGGTCTACCTGAAACAGCATTCAGAAACAGAAGTATTGGTCAGCTTTATCAGTTACGCATGCCCACCATTTAAGCTGTTATACAAGTTCGCCTGCGGAGAATATGGGAAATACAGCCTTACAGTCGGAAGATTCAGCCTGGCCAAAAGTGTTGCCTGCGTAGTGCACAGTCTGATACTGACAGTGGTTTACAGTGTCGTCGGAATTGTTCTTCTGAGCAGACGACAGTTTTCATGTGGGCGTGACTAAGAGTCGAAGAGTCGAAAAGTCACTGGGATACAAATGAGAAATAAGATCAATGTATGGACGATTACCGCCTTCGCCGGGCTGGTATTGGAGAGCTGGGCACTTTACATGGTTGGCTCTTCGCCCGCACATTGGCGATCTTCGATGATAGTGAAGGATGAACCGGCCGCACACGCTTTATATGATAAAATGATTGAGACGATGCGCCAGGCTGAGAGCCTGTCTTATACAAGCGTTTGCAGTGGTCCGGACGGCAGAGCATCCACTTACAATATTTTGCTTAAAAAGCCCAACTACTTCCTCGTTAAGACGGCCAACCTTCTAAGCGAAAAATATAGTACCCTTGTCGGCGATGGTGACAATCTCTGGTTTTACTGGCAGGGAGACCGTCCTTTTTCTGCTTATGAGGACAGTGACAGCTATGAAAAGACACGATCGAATGTTTACATAAAGAAGGCAACTCCTATAGGAAGGTACTCCATTAGAGACCAGATCAATCTGCTCGGGACAGCGTGGTTCGGTATAATCTTTGATCCGAGCACTTTCGGCGGTTATACGGATTCTCTTGCACCCTATATAGACGGTATAAGAAGCAGGGGTACAGATGATGCAGACAATGAAGAGTGTGAGGTGATTGAGGTCAGCTTCAAGAAAGCTCAACTGACCCGGTATTTTTGGATCTCGAGACGGGACCACCTGCCGCGAAAGATAAAAGAGATTGTTCGACTGGTAAATAATAACATCGAAGTTGAAGAATTCTCGGACATGACCCTCAACGCCAGGATACCGCAGCAGAAGTTCACCTGGTCACCACCGGCTGGATGGCGGCAGTGGGAGAAACCGGGGCCGGACGATGTTCTGCTAAAGCCAGGGACAGAGGCGCCGGATTTCAAACTGCTCTCGGCGAACGGCGGCATAATCAAGCTGTCTGACTATCGGGGCAAGGGCATCTGGCTCTATATATGGCAGTGCGGGAGCCCACCCTGCCGCGAGGCGATGCCTCATCTGCAAGTACTCTCTGAAAAGTACAAAGACAGGGGATTGGTAATTCTCGGCTTCAACTGCTTCGATGATAAACGTATTGCACGGAACTTCATGCGAGAGAACTCAGTTACGTTTCCGAACATCCTCGATTCATCCGACGCCTCTAAAAAGGTGATATTTGACGGCTACAAAAATAGAAGCGGGACTGTGCCGCTTAACTACATCATCGATGCAAGAGGTAAAGTAGTGGATGCATGGAGCGGATGCGAAGAAGACAACAAACGTGCATTAGCGGCATTAAAGAAGGCAGGGATGCAACTTGAATAACAATGAACTCGGATTTCGGAAATTGAACATGGCAAATATAGAACGTTATTGACGCAATGTCCAAATAGCGAGGAACTAATATGGAAAGTCAAAACAGACGTATTCGTCGTCGATTTAAGTTACGGCATGGCATTGTTGCGTTGCTGCTGCTTTTGTTTGTGTTGTTCCGAGTCACTGGGAGCCTCAAGCTGAAGAAGCAAATAGAGATCTTACGGACTAAGGGCTATCCTGTTACCCTGGAAGAGCTGGACCGCTGGTATAATATACCCGAAGGCGCAAAGAATGGCGCCGATGTATATATGAACGCCTTCTCGAATTATATCAAATGGGACAAGGAGGCCCTCAAAGCCCTTCCCGTTGTCGGCAAAGCGCCATTACCTGCACGCACCCAACGTTTGGATGCTTCGACTCGGAAGCTCGTTGAAAAATTCCTGTCCGACAATGAGAAAACCCTCACACTCTTACATGAAGCGGCCTCCATCAAGCATTGCCGATATCCGATAGATCTTACCAAGGGGCCGGTAGATCTTATGGAGAGGCCGGGGTTGTTCGCTTCCTGGTACGAAGATCTACGGGCCAGTGCCCAACTGCTACGTCTTGAGACCTTGAGCCATTGCGAGAACCAGGATCCCGATAAAGCCCTGGAATCCATACGTGCGAACTTTGCCCTGGCCAGGTTCATTAGTGCACCATTACTGATTCACAGACTTGTTCACAATTCAGTACAGTCCCGGACTTACAAAAGTATTGAGAGGATTCTCAACAGAATCCAACTCACGGAAGAACAATTGATGAAGCTCTCTTCTTGGATTGAAGAAGTAGGTAATGATGAAGGATATAAACGTGCTCTTATCGGAGAAAATTGCATCGGATTGCATGCTTTTCGAGGTCACGTTAAAGAAGTCTCAGATCGACTTGTATCGGGAGGTAGATTAAGCATCATTTTCCTCGCATTCTTGAGGGTAACAGGGCTTAATGACAGGGATGCAACACAATATATCGACATAATGCAGGAGTTGATAGATGCTATGGAATTGTCTGCAGACGATCGGCTTCTGGTTTTTGATTCTATTCAGAAAGACGTTGACAGTGGAATACGTGGAGACATGCTCACCCGTATGCTCATGCCGGCCTTCGGACGTATTATGCAGAGTGACACCCGTTGCACAGCCCATGCGCTCGCAGCACAAACCGCCCTTGCTGTCGAGCGATATCGACTGGCCGAGGGGCATCTTCCGGAGTCTCTGGAAAATCTGGTTCCCGCCTACATGGAGTTCATACCAAAGGATCCCTTCGACGGGCGAAGTTTGAGGTACTTTACGCGGGAAAACGGATTCGTGGTTTACAGTGTCGGCGAAGACCTGACCGACGAGGGCGGCGCCGAACGCGGTCGAGGGCGCGATGCAAAGGGCAAACCGCTGCCCTGGGACGTAACGTTTATTGTCGAACGATAGAAAGTAACGTAAAGTATCAGGGCAGCTCACCAATAACACGGGCCAGTTCATCCGAGCCAGCAATTTCTGTACCACCGGCAAAGACGTGAAGACCTTTACCCCTTGTATTGTGTGTTTCAAACGATTCAGAAATTTTAGAAGATTGGATAAATATAGAAATGGGAAAAGTAATCGTCAGTCATATATTGAAAAAATGAGAGTGTTGGGGCTCGAACCCAAGACCTACGGCTTAAAAGGCCGTTGCTCTACCAACTGAGCTACACTCCCGTAATTGCTTAACTGCTTTGTATTAAGCAGCTTAGAAATTGCAAATATTTAGGTCTTTCTGAAAATACAACCTTTACTACAACCAAAATGTAGTTTATACTATCACTGTCTCGTTTGATTACTTGGTTTTGGTTGTAGATAAGGACATTAGCCATGGCAAAATCCAATTCTAAAAGAAAAACACGTTCTGACAAATTCCCACTAACTTTACACAACACTGGCCAGTATTGCAAGAAGATAAAAGGTAAGCTCTATTATTTTGGCACTGACAAGAAAACAGCCTTGAACCGCTATCTGGAACAAGCTGCCTATCTACATGCCGGTAAGCTACCAAAGCCGAAATGCGCCGGAGATGCTTTGTCTATAAAATTCTTGTGCAATTTGTACTTAGATCATCAGGAATCTCGATCTATGATTGGAGAAATAAAATTGCGTCATCTTTATGATCAAGCCCGTAGGGTGCAAATATTATCCCCACATAACTCCTTCTACAGCAGTGACATAAGGTCGTCGCGGATGAAAGTGATTGCCTGTTGAAGGA
>JABMRO010000146.1 GCA_013202635.1 Planctomycetota bacterium | reverse complement strand
TCTCTATAGAGTATAACAGCGGCAAATACGAGCATTGTGATTGAGATTAGGACGGGGTAAAGGACGGCTGAGGCCCATGTGTCTGGTATTAAAAAGAGTATGTCCCAGTCCATAATTGAGGAAGGCCAGTCGAGAAGAACTTTGAGCCAGACGTAATAGAAGATGTCCCAGACTGCGAATATGGTCATAAAATAAGCGAAACGCTGTCGGCGGTTTTTGCCGAAGAGCCAGGAGCCGGTGAAGATTAAGACTATCGTTGCGGCTTCCCTTCCGATTTCAGTCAAGAGTAATCTCTCCCAGAGCGGGTCGAGGCCAAATGTGGTCAGCGGAAAGGTAAAGCCATCCGGGTGAAAGATTTCCCGCAAATAGACAACCACTGCGGCTTCTATATATGCAAAGGCTATGCTGAAAATGACAACGACACAAAATACCTTGATTGTTGTTTTCAACGGTTCAGTGATAAATCGGGATACTTGTGGTTTGTCGGATATGCACATAGTGTTATAGTTTTCGCAGCTCTTTCAACAATGCCGGGATGGCTTTGGTTTCTGGGACTATTGAGATCCTTCGGCCTTTGCGGTAGATGTAGGCTTTGTTCTTAGCCGCACAGAGGGCGATATCGGCGTCGGCGGCTTCGCCCGGACCGTTCACGATGCAGCCCATAACAGCAACACGCAGCGGTTTATGAATGTTGCTTATAGCTTTTTCAACGCGTCGGGCAAGCTTGATTACATCTATTTCCATCCGGCCGCAAGTCGGGCAGACTATTAACTCCGGACCCGAACGGGGGTAAAGGCCAAGCGCGATTAGAATCTGTTTTGCAATTTTAGTTTCTTCGACCGGGTTGCCGGCAATACTAACTCTGACAGTATCGCCAATACCTTCGGCGAGGAGAGTACCCAAAGTAACGGCTGACGGTATGCGGGCATCTTCGGGCAGACCGGCGTGAGTGAGGCCGAGGTGGATTGGATAGGGGAAAGTTTCGGCAAGTCTGCGGTTAATTTCTATTGTTCTGCGGGTGTCGCTGCTTTTTGCGCTTAGAACCAGTTGGGAGAAGTTGCGGCTTTCAAAGAGCCGAATGTATTTTTTCATTTCCCTTAACATCTTCGATACTCGATGCTCGATACTCGATTCCCGGCGAGCCTCCTGAATTGAGTTTCGAGAATCGATACTTGCTTCGTTAACACCTGCGCGTATGGCAACTTTGTGCATTTTGGCCGCATCTATTATTCGCAGGATATCTTTTCGATTTTTTATATTGCCGGGATTCAGTCTTATTTTGGCGGCTCCGGCTTCTATCGCTTCGATGGCCCTGCTGGGGCTAAAGTGTACGTCGGCGATTAGAGGAACATTTACTTTTTGAACGATTTTTGCGAAAGCAACGGTGTCGGCCCGTCTGGGCACGGCGATTCTGACTAATCGGCAGCCTGCCAGGACAAGCTGATTTACCTGCTTTACGCAGCGGGCAATATCAGTAGTCGGCACCTTTGTCATCGACTGAATGACAACAGGGGCAGAGGAGCCGATTTTTACAGTTCCTACTTTGACGGTCTTTGTTTTTCTTCTTTTAATCACATCGAGATTGTAGCTTGTTTAATAAATTCGGGCAAATTAAAATACCGCCCCCACTACAGAATTGATTATTGACTCAAGTATGTTATTATTACGACAGGTGCGAAAGCAGGAAGGGGGTATTCAGCTTAGAAAAGATATGGAGGCAAAGAGCAATGGATGATTATAAGCAGAGAAAAGGTATTTCAGGTACTACGGTCAGGAAAGCATGGGGACTGACTTTGTTTATGGCAGCGGTCTTTTTGTTATCAACTTTTGCCACAAGCTTTGCAGGTGAGGCTCATTTGTGGGAGAAGATTGAGGTTACACTGCATGCCGATAAATCATACGAAAATCCTTACAAAGAAGTCGAGGTCTGGATTGATTTGAAAGGGCCGGGATTCGAGAAGCGATGTTACGGTTTCTGGGATGGTGATAATGTATTCAGGGTGCGTGTTCTGGCGAGTACGGCCGGGACGTGGAGGTGGCGGAGCGGGTCGAATCAGAGAGACCGGGGGCTTAACGGCAAAAGGGGGAGCTTCGAGGCTGTCGAGTGGTCCGAGGTCCAGAAGGAGGAAAATCCGTGTCGAAGGGGGATGGTCAAGACATCCGCGAACGGCCATGCGTTCGAATGGGCGGACGGGACGCCTTTCTTTTTGACAGGTGATACGTGGTGGCCGGTCGGGACTTTTCGGTATCGCTGGTATGACGATGACAAGGAACGGCCTATTGGCTCGGGTGCTGGTATTAAAGACTACCTGAGATTTCGCAAAAAACAGGGATTCAACTGCATTGCGATGATTGCGGCGCTTGGGAACTGGGCCAACGACGACAAGCCTGCAAGTCTGAAGATGGCGGACGGGACGGTGCTGCGTTCAGCGTGGAAGCAGGCGGGGACAGAAAGTGCCAAGGACATGCATGATGAGGACGGGAACCGGGCGTTTTTGTTTCCCGGTAAGGTGCCTGGGTATGAGAAGTATTTCCCGAACGTGGAGCGGATTAATCCTGCGTATTATCGAAATTTCGACAAGAAGATCGACTATTTGAATTCGCAGGGATTTGTTCCGTTTATCGAGGTCTCGCGGCGTGACATCGGGCAGGCGTGGAAGAAATATTATGATTGGCCGGGGTCGTACACGCGGTATATTCAGTATATCTGGAGCCGATACCAGGCGAACATCTGCTTGTTCAGTCCGATTCATCTTGATTGGACGGGGGCCACCATACCGCCGGAGGAATGGAACGAGGCGGCCAATAAGGTCATCGAAAGATACGGGCATCCGCCGTTCGGGACGCCGGCGGGTACGAACTCGAATCCCTCGACGCTGCGTAACTTCGGCCATACGGACAAGGCAAAGTGGCTGACGTTTCATCAGATAGGCAACAGGAGGACACATGATTTGTAT
>JABMRO010000145.1 GCA_013202635.1 Planctomycetota bacterium | reverse complement strand
GACAAAGAGTATCAAAAAAACAAGGACGGCTCTGCGATGTGCAAGGAATATATAAAAGACGTGAGCTATATTCAGTATTACCGGCTGGCGGTGGAATTGGCGGTGATTTACCTTATCGCATTGTATGAGGTTTATTTTGTGCTAAAAGAAGGAAAAGATTTCACCGACCTGCACAAAAAACGGTTCCTGAGTATCGTCAGCGATGCAGACCTGTCCTGTCCACTGAAGCAGAAAATATTCGAGAAGGCACGTACCGCACTGAGAAATAAAAGCAGCATGGAAACAGCTGTCAGGAAACATGCCGCCGGGCTTTTGACGAAAACAAAGTTCCTCACTACAAATCGAATCTTTAAAACCGGAACTGACAGAGACATCGTAAAGGCATAACAGGAACATTTATATCAGGTACTGGAAAGACGCCGCATTGTAGGATATAATTCACGGATGGATATATCAATTGTCATACCGGCATACGACGAAAGTAAAAAAATAGCCCGGGATATCGAAGCTGCGGCGGCTTTCCTGGAGAACAACCATTTAACAGGTCAGATTATAGTCGTTGACGACGGCAGTAAAGATAATACGGTTGAAACCGCAAAAAACGCCATTGCCAATCCACCAGATGGAATAGAGATAAAAGTCGAACGTTATGACCACCATCGCGGCAAAGGTTACGCCGTCCGCAAAGGCATCGAGCAAACCAGCGGCGAATATGTAATGTTTGCCGACAGCGGCCTGTGTGTACCATATGAAGACACCCTGCGCGGGCTGGAATTAATCAAGAGCGGAGCGTGCGACATCGCGCACGGCTCAAGAAAAATGCGGGGATGCCGCATCGAAAGGGACCAGGGTCTATACCGCCATATCTGCTCCAAGATGTTCCACTGGTTCGTGATTCACGACATGAAAATACCCGCCGAATTCACCGATACACAATGTGGATTTAAGATATACAGGGGTGATGTCGCACGGCACTTGTACGGTGAGTGTATCACCGACGGATTCACATTCGATATAGAAATCATAATGCGGGCACAAAAAGAAGGTTACAAAATAAAAGAATTTCCTATAGACTGGACCTGCGACCGTGACAGCCGGCTCTCACCGACCCGCAGCTCCTGGAGTGTTCTCTCCGAGCTGCTGACTATCAGACGGGTTATGGCTAAAAACAAAAATCTTTCCCGCTGAGATGGGCAAAGGACATGGTATATAATAAACTAAGGCAGCTCGCTGTCTTTCCATGGGCCGAAGCGTAAAATCTTTTCTTTCTGTGCATCTTCGCCCCGGTCTTCCAGCATAATCAGAGCCAAAACATCCGGGTGAGACTGACAATATTGCCTGATTTCATCCGGGCTCATAATCATAAAGGCAGTCGAAAGCGCATCGGCTGTTGCGGCGTTAGAGGCCGAGGCCCAGGCAGCAAGCCTGCCCTTAACAGGCTGAACTGTCCGGGGATCGATGATATGCCCACCCTTCTGCAGACCCGAACCGCTCAAAGCCCGGCCCTGCATACACGGACGGGCTAAAATCTGTTTGTGATTGTCGGGATTGCTTAATGTCAGAGGCCAGCCTTTTATCCCTACCGGTCCTTCAAGAGCCAATACAGAACTATAGCCGCCGGAAACCAGAGCGATTTCAATACTCCACTGGCGCAATAACTCAGCAACCCTGTCAACTGCGTAGCCTTTGCCGATGCCTCCGAGATCAACTTGAACCGGACTGACTGATAGCTGGATTGTATGCTCAATCTTATCCAGTTGCAAAAGGTGCGCACCGGTATGCTCACGAGCAAGATTCAACTCATCTTGTGAAGGCCTGCGAGGGTCTCCGTCCTCGTCACACCAGCAGCTCAGCAAAGACCCGATAGTAATATCGAAAGCACCGTTGGTTTCAGCGTAAATCCTGCAGCCAAGCTCCAGACATTCAAAAGCATCCAAACCAAGCAGCAAAGGCTCATTGGCAGGCAGGTTATTAATACGGGCGATGTCACTGTTTTCGATGAATCGGCTAAGCTCGCCTTCGAGCCGATCCACCTCATCAAAGGCGGCAGCGGCGGCCTGCCGGGCATAGTTCTCATCATCCTCTACCATAATAATCTCATAGGTGGTCGCCATCGCCTCATGGCAAAAACGCTTCAAACCGGAGATTGATTGACAATCGCTCCGGACAAAACAGGGCTCTGGTTGAGGTTGATTCATTTTTTAGATGATTCCCTGATTAATTCCTCGGGATCCGGGCTTGCATAGTTAGCATCCCATAGGTCTTTTCTGACAAAACCAAGCAGTTTTACCTTCGGACGCAGCCACATATAATATGGCTCATCAAACAAAAACATATACATTTGACGCTGTTCGAAAGGAGTCAAAGTATAAAGCTTATTTGTCAGCGCCGCTTCAATCTCGGGAGAGCAAATTATCAATGGCGCAGAGGCCACGCTGTTATCCACACTCTCCCACCAGTCAATAGTTTCATATTCAAATCGCCGCAGATACCAGGGCAACGGCCAGTAATCTTTACCCGGGCAGATAACCTGAATATGCATTTTATAGCCGTCTGGATGCGCCTGGGCCATTTCTTCGATACGCTTCACTACCGTGAAAACCTCATCAGTAGGATGAGCATAGACATAAGGATTGCGACTGTCTGAGTAATACTCGTAATTGCTCTGATAGGCCTGCCAGGTCAGGAAAACAGAACTCTCGAATATCAGCAAAAGAATTATCAGGCGGGGTACAACATTCGGCAGCAGTTTCACCAAAACTACAGCCCCAACACCTGCTAACAGAATCATTCCATGCAGAAAGCCTAACATGCACCAGGGAGTTTTATATGGGATTAAAGAATAAACCACTGTCAGGATGAGGGTGTAAAAACCGATGAACCGAACCAGATGAATATTTGCACAAGAGATACCTTTTTTTGTCATCGCGGCTGCAAAACCGACCATCGCCAAAAGAACTATAAGGGCTTCGGACCATCTCGGACCGTCAAAAAATCTGGAATACAGCAGCATCTTAATGTAGTAATACCACGGATGGATATGAAGCGTGTTATTACCGGCGCGATCGAAGTATGTAGTATAAGTTAGAACTGAATCCAGAATTCCTCGCGGATTACTAAAAAAAGATGAGTAAAACAAAGCTGAGGCAACTGCCCCGGCTGCCAAAAATGCAAGAAAATGTGAGGGTCTAATCCATTTAACAGCATTAACCTTCGGTCGCTGCATCAACAGCATACCCAAAAGAGCCAAAAACATCGAGCCATAAGCTATGATGCACGTTTCCTTGGTGGCGTGCATAAGCCCCATACACATCCCTGCCAAAACCGCCCAGGCGATTTTCCTGCTTTGTGTATAGCGGTAGCCAAAAACAATTGCGCCAAAAGTGAAAGATACCAGGAGCATTTCCTGGATATAATAGCGGCTGTAAAAAACCATGGCCGGTGAGATAGCTGTCAAAACAGCGGCAT
>JABMRO010000144.1 GCA_013202635.1 Planctomycetota bacterium | reverse complement strand
GCTCAACTAATGACAGAAAAGGGAGTAATAGCAGTACTTACTGGTAACTGTGGGCCTAACGCATTTAACGTATTTGGCCAAGCGGGAGTACAGATTATCGTTGGTGTTGCCGGCCCTGTTCGTAGCGCCGTTGAACAATTCAAGGCAGGTACTTTTTCGTCTGCTTCGGGGCCGAATGTAGCCAGTCACTTTGGTGTGAACGCTACGCCAACAGTCTCTCCAACATCGGGTCAACCAAAAACTAATCCGATGGGTCAAGGCGGCGGGATGGGCTTAGATACCGGTGGTGGACGCGGCATGGGTCGCGGTGGTGGCATGGGTCGCGGCGGTGGAATGGGACGTAGCAGAGGTAAGGGTCGCGGACGTAGTATGGGTATGGGTGCTGGTTTCGGAATGGGCAGCTGGCCGGCATTAGAACAGCCTGTTTTTTCGTCTGAGTCAGATGATGATCCGGAGCAGGCAAAGGCTTTTCTGCAGGGACAGGCACAGGTCCTGGAACAGCAAAAAGATGAGGTAGAGCAAAAAATAAGAGAGTTGGAAGCAGGTCAGAACCTGGTTGCTGTTGTTCTCTCTGACAAGTGTGCAGGCTGTGGTATTTGCACTGATGTGTGTCCGACAGGCGCCATTGAGATTAGTGAACAAGCTGTTGTCAACAGCGAAGCCTGTTCCGGCTGTGCCGCCTGTGTTTCAGAATGTCCTAATGAGGCGATCATACTTGTTCAGAAAAAAGATAGTAAGTAAGCTTTCTAAAGGAATAGGTAAGTGAAAAAGAGTATGTCCCCGCAATGTGGACGATGCGAGAGTAAAGAATGTCGCGACGGCAAAGATTGCTTCTCGCAGACTCCCAGGCATAGACCATTATATTACAATGATGTAGCTAAATTACACCAAGCCGCTTCTGCAGTTGAGGCGAAGCATTATTGCAAAGAAACAAGATTGGGTGAGATAATTTTATTTGCTAAGGAGTTGGGATATCAAAGAATAGGCCTGGCTTTTTGTATAGGTTTGAGCGAAGAAGCAAGGATTATTGAGAATATTCTTTCAAAGCACTTTGAGGTCATTTCAGTCTGTTGCAAGGTTTCTGGAATTGACAAGAAGGATTTTGGTTTACAGCGGATCTCATTAGTAAAGCCCGAGGTTATGTGCAACCCTGCGGGACAGGCCCAACTGCTTAATGAGGCAGAAACTCAGCTCAATGTTGTATGCGGGCTTTGTGTTGGACATGATGCGATCTTTGCCCAGCTTTCAGAGGCACCTGTGACAACGCTCATTGTCAAGGATCGTGTCTTGGCCCATAACCCTGCGTCAGCGATCTACTGCCAGTATATTCGAAGGCAATTCGACTAAACACAATAGCGGAGATGTACGATGGAACAAACATTTGCTGCAACTGAAATCAATGTTGGATTTCATCCGGAAGGTTTCAGGATAGATAAAACAGCATCGCCGATGAATAGGTACACAAAGTGGGAAATATTACCGGGGAAAAAATGGCGTAATCCGGAGCCGGTATGTTTTGATACTTTACCCAAGGAAGGCTGGTTTGCAAAAGACAGATTCGATTGGAATAAACCTAATAATACTGAGGTCTATGCTTGATATGAAAATTGTGATTGCAAGTGGTAAAGGCGGTACGGGAAAGACAACCATAGCAACAAATCTTGCCTGTTCAATTGCTCAGATGGGCAAAGAAGTACAGTATCTTGATTGCGATGTTGAAGAACCAAATGGGCATATTTTTCTTAAGCCTGATATCAGAGAAACTCAAAATGCCACGATCAGTGCGCCGGAAGTTGACACAGAATTATGCGACGGTTGCGGCAAATGCGGCCAACTTTGCCAATATAGTGCCATTATCTGCTTAAAAGACACACCGCTGGTCTTTAAGCAGTTATGCCACTCATGTGGTGGTTGTATGCTTGTTTGTCCTACGGACGCCATTACCGAAACGCAAATACCAATCGGATTTGTTGAATCGGGTACTGCCGATAGTGTCAAATTCGTACAGGGACGACTTAATATAGGGGATGTACGGTCGCCTGCTTTGATAAAGAAGGTCAAAGAGAAAGCGGCGAATGATGGATTGGTTATAATAGATGCCCCGCCGGGTACCTCGTGCCCGGTAATTGAGGCCGTTAAGGGAGCAGATTTTTGTTTGCTTGTCACCGAACCTACACCATTTGGCTTAAATGATTTGAAGCTGGCGGTTGGGATGGTCAGAGAGTTGAAGCTGCCCTTCGCAGTAGTGATAAATCGCAGTGATTTAGGTGATGATGGAGTACAACAATACTGTGACGAGGAAAGTATAGAAGTCATCCTTGAGATTCCAGACGACCGTAGAATCGCAGAGGCTTATTCAACGGGAAGTATGATTGTAGATGTGCTGCCTGAATATCGAAATGAATTTCTGCGTTTGTACGAGAATATATCAAAAAGGAAAGCAGGTCATAAAGTATGAAAATGGACAATTTCGATTTTATGGAAACAATGATATTTGATTTGAAGGCACGCCATGCAGCCAGCCAAATCCTCGAAGTCAGAGAAGGCGTAAGTCAAACCGAATTGAAAAAAGCCTATCGGAGAGCTTCCTTGAAATATCATCCCGACCACAATCAGGGAGATTCTGATGCAAACAAAAAATTCATACTCGTCAAATGTGCATACGAACTGCTGGCAGAAGATAAACCCTGCCCTGCATTACTTGAAGAAATTAACGATTGGCCGGGTGTTCCCGATGATGACAAGTACAGGCTCGATAATCAATGGGGACATTTCCTTTGGTGGCGCGATAAATTCTTGGGTTCTGAAAAGGAGAAAAGATCAAGTGTCAAATGTTCTTCTTGTATTTAATAGAAACCCTTACGATGGTAGGGATATAACCTGAAACGGCCTTCGGCTGGCAGAGTAGTTGCTTAACACCGGTTTAGAGGTGAATATATTTGTTTAATGACCGAATTGGCATAGTGGATTAAGAACACAGACAATATCATTACATTTTAACTGAGGTGTACCATGGAAGAAAAAGTAGATATTTTGGTTATAGGAGGAGGCCCTGCAGGAATAGTAAGTGCGGTTACCGCACGAAAATACTATCCAGCTAAAAAAATCTCCCTGATGAAGGATGTTGAAGAAGGGGCTATTCCTTGTGGGATTCCATACATGTTTGCAAGTTTGAAGAGTCCCGATGAGAACAAACTTGGCAATACCCCTTTAGAAAAGAATAATATCGGTGTGATAGTTGATGAGGCAATAAAGATAGAGCGAAAAGAAAAGGTAATTGTTACTAAAACGAGTAAGAGATATGGTTACGAAAAATTAGTTCTCGCGACTGGTTCCTCACCTATTGCTCCCCCGATACCCGGTATTAGCAAAAAGGGTGTTTATCCCATCTACAAAGATATGTCATATCTCAAAAATTCAATAGAAGAAATCAAAAAGACAAAAGATGTTTTAATAATTGGTGGCGGTTTTATAGGGGTAGAGTTTGCAGATGAGTTATCCAAGATAGATAACTTGAATGTTTCTTTGGTAGAAATTCTTCCCAATTTGCTGGCGAATTCTTTTGATATTGGATTCTCTGCGATTGCCGAGGAAACGTTAAAGTCAAAAGGTGTAACTATATTGGCCGGTATCGGTGTCGAAGAAATTTTGGGGAACGAAAAAATCGAATGGGCACGTCTTTCAGATGGTAGAAAAATTCCGGTAGATAGCATTATTCTGGGCGTTGGGGGAATTCCTAATATAAAATTGGCAACCGATGCAGGATTAGACTTGGGTAAAGGTAAAGGAATATGGGTGGATGAGTATATGCGTACGGTCGATCCCGATATCTTTGCCGCAGGTGATTGTGCAGGTAAAAGAGATTTTTACACTCGGAAAGACGCACCTGTCATGTTAGCTTCCACGGCCACCGCGGAAGCCAGGATTGCAGGAGCAAATCTTTATCAGTTAAAAGTGGTGCGAGAGAATAAGGGAACAATTGCGATCTACTCGACTTATATTGACGGCATGGTCTTAGGTTCGGCTGGTCTTACAGAAAACAGCGCTCGAAACGAGGGTTTTGAAATTGTAGCAGGCACGGCTGACGGGGCAGATAAACATCCAGCAACATTACCCGGTGCAAGTAAAATTAAGATTAAATTAATTTTTTCAAAATACTCCGGCATTATATTAGGAGGGCAGGTGGCTGGCGGAATATCCTGCGGAGAAATAATAAATCTTATCGGGGTAGCTATTCAAAAGAGAATGTCTTTTGCAGAGTTGGAAACATTACAAATGGCCACTCACCCCTATTTAACAAGTGCTCCAACTGTTTACCCGATTGTATTAGCTGCTCAGGATGCATCGCGTAAAATGTAACATGATATTGTGTTACGAGAGGAAACTATGAAAGATTTGGTTGTTATAAGCGGCAAAGGCGGAACTGGTAAGACAAGTATCGTGGCTTCATTTGCCGGTCTTGCGAAAAATGCAGTGTTTGCCGATTGCGATGTTGATGCCGCGGATCTACACTTGGTTTTAGAACCAAAGATAAAGCAAAAGTCCAATTTCTCGGGCGGCAAACGAGCAGCCATAGTTGCTGAGAAATGTAGTGGCTGTGGAAAATGCCAGGAGCTGTGCAGATTTGACGCGATACATCTTAATGGAGAGGGAAACGATGTAGTTGATAAAACCTTCACGGTTGATCCCATTGCCTGTGAAGGATGTAAGGTATGCGTTGAATTCTGTCCCGTCGATGCGATTGAGTTTAATGACTCCATAAATGGGCAGTGGTTCATATCAGATACACGATTCGGGCCAATGGTTCATGCCAAACTCGGAATTGCAGAGGAAAACAGCGGAAAGCTGGTAACTCTTATCCGCAAGGAAGCAAAAAGAATTGCTACTGAAGAAGAAAAGAACCTGATAATTGTTGACGGCTCACCGGGAATAGGTTGTCCCGTAATTGCATCGATTACAGGAGCTGATCTGGTTTTAATAATTACCGAGCCGACGCTTTCAGGAAAGCATGATCTTGACCGTGTTGCGGATTTGGCCGCGAGCTTCGGAATTCCAACATTACTGTGCATAAATAAATCAGATTTGAACCAGGAGATAACCGCACAAGTTGCCGAAGAAGCCGGTGATCGCGGTATTAAGCTGGCAGGTAAGATTCGTTACGATAAGGCCTTTACGATGGCCCAAATTATGAAGGCAACGGTAATCGAATATACTGGTGGATGGGTGTCGGAGGAGATAAAGGCCTTATGGAGAAATGTTATTTATGCCCTTGGTTAATACCAATTTGCGAATCAAAACAAAGAAACCGACACGGTTTGACTTTGACTCTGTAGCTGATACATATGATAAGTGGTATGAGACTGCCGAAGGGGTTATGTATGACCGCCTGGAGAAAAAGGCCATTTCCAAATATCTGCTGCGAAATGTTCAAGGGAGGAAATTGTTAGAAATAGGCTGTGGTACCGGCCATTGGAGTCAGTTTTTCGGCGAACACGATTTTGAAGTCATGGGTGTCGATGTTTCCGAACGTATGATTAGCAAAGCACTCGAAACAAAACTTCAAAACACCTCATTTTACATAGCTGATGGTCATTTTTTACCGTTTAAGGATGGTGTCTTCGATGTGACTGCCGCGATTGTAACGTTGGAATTTGTTCGCGACGCCGAGTTAGTTGTGCGGGAGATGGTCCGCTGCACTCGCAAACCCGGAGGGCAGTTATTGATCGGTGTGTTGAACATGCTGACACGACTAAATCGCAAAAGGCAGCAGAGTCCTGAATCATTATACGCGAAGGCCAGATTGTTTTCACCTGAACAGCTGAAACAGCTTTTAGGACCGTATGGCCGAGTGCATATAGCTGCTGCTGTGTTCGTTCCGGGGCAAAAGTGGCTTCTACCTTTGGCGCCGCTAACCGATTTGATTTGTCGTCTGTTACATCGCCCATCCGGGGTTTTTATTGTAGCGGAGGTGAGATTATGAAAGTTCAGGCAGAAGTAAGTTTGTACCCGCTACGTCAAAAGAATTTGGCCAAACCAGTTGGCTGGTTTTGTGAATTATTACAGAAAGACAAGCTAAATGTCCAGACCGGCCCAATGAGCAGCTTAATTACGGCAGACAGCGAGGTGATTTTCCGAAGTCTTAGGGAGGCTTTTGAACAACTTGCCAGAGAATATGAGGTGGTATTGACCGCAAAGATTTCCAACGCATGTCCTGAATGCAAAGAAGAATAAGTAGAATTATAGCAAAAGAGGAAAATAGTAATGACTGAAAAAACAAAATTTGCCAATGCTGATGAAGACCAAAAACGGCAACTGCAGGTTGAACAAACACAGATTCGTAATAGGCTTCAGCGAATTAAGCACAAGATACTTGTACTCAGTGGTAAAGGAGGTGTAGGTAAAAGCACGGTGGCGGTAAATCTGGCAATGTCACTTGCTCTTGCGGGCAAAAGTGTCGGGCTTCTCGACATTGATATACATGGTCCAAGCGTCCCAAAGATTTTAGGCCTGGAAAAAGAAATTGTCCAGACAATAGGAGACACAATTTTGCCCGTTGAAATGATAGGAAATCTCAAGGTTATGTCCATAGGTTTTATGCTTCGCCGAAGCGATGACGCCGTGATATGGCGAGGTCCTATGAAGTATCAGATGATTAAACAATTTCTCAAGGATGTGCAATGGGGAATTCTGGATTTCCTAATTGTTGACAGCCCGCCAGGGACAGGTGACGAGCCTCTTTCGATAGTCCAGCTTCTCGAAGACGCTGATGGTGCAGTTATCGTTACTACGCCGCAGGAAGTTGCCTTGTCAGATGTTCGCAAATGTATCAGCTTTTGCAGCGTTCTCGACCTTTCTGTGCTGGGAGTATTAGAAAACATGAGCGGTTTTATCTGCCCAAAGTGCGGTGAGAAAACGGATATATTCAAATCCGGCGGGGGCGAAATTATGGCACGACAGATGGGCGTACCTTTTTTAGGTCGAATCCCTATAGACCCTCATATCGTACAATCTTGTGATTCAGGAAAACCATTTGTATATCACAACAATCAAAGTCAAACGGCAAAAGCTTTTGAGAAAATATCGGGTCCAATTCTGGATCTTGATAACCAATCTCGGGAATTAATCGAAACACAATCTTTAACAAAAGGAGATAAGAAAATGCGCATAGCAATTCCAGTAGCTCAAGATAGGCTGTGTCCCCACTTTGGCCATTGTGACCAATTTGCAATCTTTGATATCGATGACAACCT
>JABMRO010000143.1 GCA_013202635.1 Planctomycetota bacterium | reverse complement strand
GTTATAGATTATGCAAAGAAGCGCGGCATCGGAATTTTGCTTTATGTAAATCGCCGGGCGCTGGAACGTCAGCTTGATGATATCCTGCCTCTTTACGAAAGCTGGGGCGTCAAAGGAGTCAAGTATGGTTTCGTGCAGGTCGGCTCGCAGCAGTGGACCGCATGGCTGCACGAAGCGGTTCGCAAGGCGGCTAAATATCATCTTATGGTTGATATTCACGATGAATACCGGCCGACAGGATACAGCCGAACATATCCAAACCTGATGACACAGGAGGGTATTCGTGGTGATGAAACAAAACCTTCGAACAGCTTAACTCTGACCATTTTATTTACCCGGATGCTGGCCGGCGCGGGAGATAATACGATTTGCTACTATGACCGGCGGGTCGATGAAAATGCAAGCCACGCGTATCAGTTGGCTAAAAGCGTGTGCTTCTACAGTCCATGGCAATTTCTTTACTGGTACGACCGACCAGATAGTTCGCCGCGGAAGGCCGGAGGCGCCGGAGGTAGTCATAATGTCATCGGTAATGAGCCGGAACTGGAGTTTTTTGATTATGTCCCTACGGTCTGGGACGATACAAAAGTTGTCCACGGCAAAATCGGAGAATATGCCGTTCTCGCACGCCGTTCAGGCGAGAGCTGGTTCATCGGCTGCATGAACGGAGATGACCGGCACAGCTTAGACATCCCACTGAACTTTTTGGACAAGGAGCGCCGGTACATTGCCCATATCTACACCGATGACCCTGCTATACCGACACGAACCCACGTGAAAATCAGTCGCTACATAGTAAATTCTTCATCCATTCTGAACGCTGAATTGCCCGCAAGGACAGGCCAGGCAATCAGAATCATCCCTGCCACGGCTAAAGACATTAGGACATATTCCAAATACCCAAAAAAGGCCAGATAAGGCATCACGTTGCAGAGCCGCCTGTTCGGGGCTCAACCCAAATCGGGCTGGACCAGGCAACCTGGTTATTGGCCTGGGTCGCCCGCAGATAATACCAGTTAAGACCTTTGCCATCGTCAATGTCAGAGACCTTATAAGATGTCTGATAGTGGTCGTGGAAAACCAACCGATGAACCATAGCCGACTCTTTTGGAAAATCACCGGTGAACAGCATTTCATTACTTTGCGCCAACTGCCTGAACGTTTGCGATAAGGACACATTGGTCGGCTTACTCAGGGCAATTTTGACACGAGTATCGGGGCCGCCGCGTATCTTCAAAACTACGGCCTTGGTGGAAATATCCTCGAACTGCTGACGCAGAGCCGTGAAGGACCGCACACGAAGATGCTTGCCGGAACGCTCAAGTATCCTGTCCCGGCGGGTTTCATCAAGCGGCCCGGACTGAAAGCAGGTCTGAATGTTTTCCAATAAGCCGCCCTCCAATGTGATATTGATATCCCAGTCACAGACTCGCGTCATATCCAAAGCAGGCCAGGGACCCCAGCCATATTCGAATCTTAGCAGAACCGGCTCTTTCCAGCTCCGGGCGGTGGGTACACGGTCCATTGGAAAATCACGGTGAAGTACACGGTTATTCTTCAGGATTTCCACCCTGTCGAGCTGATCCCAGCCTGTAACGGTAACAGCCAGCTCTCTCTGCTTAATATAAGGTAATTCCCGGCCCATAAGCTGACCATCAAGTTGAAAATCCAAAGCGATACGGTCACCTGTAACAGCATAGGTTCGCCGATTGCGGATGGCATCGAAAATCGCTTCTCGCGTTAATTCATCAGCAAGCACAGCCGCTAAACCTTCGCGATAGCCGCCGGGAAAACCAAGATGGTCATCCGTACTGGCAATGACACCGAGGCGATTACCCTGCGAGAGAAAATGATGGAGTGTATTTTGGGTCCAGCGGCCGCCTTCGGTGTGCCGGATATACGGAGAACTCGCACGATCATGTTCGGCGTTACCCCATTCGGAAAACATCTCGATGACAGGGGAGACTTCGGGGTCCAGCACAGCAAGATTGGCGCCGCGATGGCCGAGGCGATTGGACGGATGATGGGGAACCATAATCGCACGGCGCTGTTTTGCAAAGCGCTGGAATTGGCGCAGGTCATCGAAGCGGACATATTCACCTTCAAGTGTCGGAAAGATAATGTGGTAATCGCCAAGACTGGTAGAATGCCATTCAAAGCCGGGTATTGTCACAAACTTGCCGGGCTGGTCGTACTTACGCAGCATCTGCAGGACTTCCGGCCAGCGTTTCCTTGTCACCTCAAAGCCATCGAGCCATTTTTTCTCGATATTATTCTCGTAGTGCCCGATATCATGCCAATAGCCGTGCGGTGTGAAGGCGAAAAAATCGAGGTGGCCGCTCGCAATTTCGAAGGCCCTTTCGAGTGAGCCCCGGGCATAACCGACCTCGCTGTGGTTATGCAAATCGCCAAAGTATATATTATAGTCGCCCGCCTTTGGATTGACGGAAGGCGCCGGTACCAATGCCGGTGCCAACGCCGAACAGCCCAGCGACGCCAGCGACAGGGAGCCGGCCGTGGAGGTTTTCAGGAATTGACGTCTTGTAATTGATGGTACCATATTGAGCCCGCCTTAATAAAATAAACTGGTTTTCCAACGTTACATTAGAACACTCAGGAATAAAATTTGAACCTGGACACGCAGATAAAACATGAACAATAAGTAACCAGTAATATCAACCGCTAACGTTAAATTTAGCCTTCTCGCCTGATTTGATTAGCAGGATTTCATCAAATTGTATATGACCGAATTTGCGAAGAATAAACTTCGACAGGTGTAATTGGCCATGCAAAACCGACAACTCAACTTGAATATCTTTTCGATTTTTTTTAATAGAACAGGTTCCCCAGACATAACCGTTTGAGAAGAAGAACTCTCCGTCCTGAGCGGCAAAAGTCATCGATTTTTCCACACCTGAATAACCAAACCCGGTCATTGCAAGTACAGCCGCCCAACTGGCCATAGCGCGGGCATAATGGTGGCCGCACTCAGCCTCGTTGAACGGGCTACGCCTGCATCCGTCATATCTTTCGCGGATATTCTCGATACATTTAAGCCCATTATCCTCCTGACCTTCATAC
>JABMRO010000142.1 GCA_013202635.1 Planctomycetota bacterium | reverse complement strand
GACGATGAGATGGAATTGGCGAGTCATTGTCTTGAGGATTTGGACAAGGAGTTCGTTAACAAGGTCAAAGAAGGTGATGTGATAGTGGCCGGAGAGGATTTTGGCTGCGGTTCGAGCAGGGAGCATGCGGTCTGGGCCATTCGCGGGGTGAAGGTGCAGAACGTTATCGCGAAGACTTTTGCGCGAATCTTCTATCGTAATGCCATTAATTGCGGCTTTTATCTGATTGAATCGGCGGATGCGCTTGAGAAAATCAACGACGGCGACGAAGTTGAGATTGATTACAAAAACGGCCTGATTAAAAACAAGACAGCCGGCATTGATATCAGTTTTAATCCTTTGCCGGATTTTGCGCTTGATATAATCAAAGATGGCGGGCTTTTGAACCATATAACGAAGAAAAGATAGCGCACCGCGTACAGGGTATAGCGTTTAGATTAAAGTGGTGCGAAATATCGCACCCTACAAGGCTGGGGAGTGAGCTAAAGTAAATCAAAGTGCCTACGAGTGAGCTAAAGTTGGAGGGTTTTTATCATCCACTTCATTCGCTTCGCTCATTCAGTGGCTGCCACCCGTCGTCGAAATGACTATGAGATGGATTCCTACTTCCGCAGGAATGACAGAGGCCATGTGGATTGAAGCACATCCTATGGGTGTAATTTTGGTGGGGCATCCATTCTCCGTAGCAGAGCTACTGCGAAGGACAAAAGCCGCCACCCTACCAACTGCCAGATGTAGATTTTCTTGATAAACAGGTTTCTTGAGAGTATAGTATCGGCAATTAGAAAAAAACGGTAATTTTTACAAGATAAAGAGTAATCTTATGAACAGGCGTGAATTTATAAAGGCAATCGGGTTTGGTGCGGCGGCGCTGGCTGTTCCGGGGTGCGCGGGCATTAATTCGCAGGCGGCAAGCGGACCGGGTAAAAAGCTGAATTTTGTTTTTATTCTTATCGATGATTTGGGGTGGACGGATCTGGGCTGTTACGGGAGCAGCTTCTATGAGACGCCGAACATCGACAGGCTGGCAAGTGAAGGTATGCGGTTTACCGAGGCATACGCGGCATGTCCGGTCTGCTCGCCGACGCGGGGAAGTATTTTGGCGGGCAAGTATCCGGCAAGGTTGGGGATAACGCAGTGGATAGGCGGCAGCCAGAAACCGACCGAATACGCGGACAGGCTTGCTCTGGAGGAGGTGACGATAGCCGAGGTATTGAAGGGGCAAGGTTATGCCACGGGCTTTGTGGGCAAGTGGCACCTGTCACCACGAGGAGCTGAAACCAGAGCGGATTTCTATCCCGACAAGCAGGGCTTCGACGTCAATATCGGGGGAGACTGGTCGGGGGCTCCGCCGACTTATTTCTATCCTTATAAGAAAAGGAACCGGGCTCTGGAGACAATGCCGCCGGGGGGCGAGGAAGGTGAGTATTTGACGGACCGGCTGACGGATGAGTCACTGAAGTTTATCGAAGCGAACAAGGACAGGCCTTTCCTGCTGTACTTTTCGCATTATGCGGTGCATACGCCGATAGAATCCAAGCAGACACTTACGGACAAATATAAGGCCAAGGCGGAGAAACTGCCGGCCCCAGACGGGCAACGGTTCGCCGGTGTTTATGGCCGTTATAATACAAGACTGGTTCAGGACAATCCGGCTTACGCGGGGATGGTTCAGAGTGTGGATGAAAGCATCGGGCGGGTGATGAAAAAGCTGGAGGAATCAGGTGTGGCGGACAATACGGCCGTGATATTCATGTCCGACAACGGTGGTCTGTCCACCGTGCCACGTGAGGGACCGACGGCCAATCTTCCGTTGCGAGCGGGCAAGGGCTGGCTGTATGAAGGAGGGATTCGCGAGCCGATGTTTATCAAGTGGCCTGGCGTGGTGAAAGAGGGAAGCGTATGCAGTGAGCCTGTGACCAGTACGGACTTTTATCCTACAATGTTAGAGATGGCGGGATTAGGGCTGATGCCCGAACAGCATATTGACGGCGTGAGTTTGATGCCGCTTTTGAAAAACAAGGGCAGGCTGAAACGAAAGGCGATATACTGGCATTATCCGCACTATCACGGCAGCGGCAACAGGCCGAGCGGTGCGGTGCGGGCGGGGGATTATAAACTTATAGAATGGTATGAAGATAACAGCGTTGAGCTGTACAATCTGAAAAGTGATATAGGCGAAAAGCATGACCTGGCGAAGGAAATGCCGGAGAAGGCGGCGGAGCTTCAGGGGATGTTAGCCAAATGGCGAAAACAAATGAATGCGAAGATGCCAGCGGCGGTGCCACGGGATGATTTTGAGGTATGGAAGGCTTCGAGGAGACAATAACAGACGGACAACAAAATAGTTTTTTACAACAAGGAGACTGAAAAGTGTACAAGATTGCTGTGATACCCGGCGACGGGACCGGGCCGGAAGTGACCGCTGAAGCGGTAAAGGTGCTGAAAGTTGCCGCGGACAAGTTCAATTTCAAAGTTGATTTGACTGAGTTCGACTTCGGCGGTGAAAGATATAAAAGGACGGGCGAGACCCTGCCCGACAGCGCGGTCGAGGAGCTTCGCAAATTCGATACAATCCTTTTGGGTGCGATAGGACATCCGGACGTTGCGCCGGGAATTCTGGAAAAGGGTATTCTGCTCAAGGCACGTTTTGCGCTGGACCAGTATATAAATCTGCGTCCTGTGAAGCTGTATCCGGGTGTTGAGACGCCGATAAAAGACAAAGGGCCGGATGAAATAGATTTTGTGGTAGTTCGTGAAAATACCGGCGACCTTTACACGGGCACCGGTGGTATTTCAATGAAGGGAACGCCGCATGAAGTGGCCGTACAGTCGGCGGTTTATAATCGCTTTCAGGTTGACCGATGTTTGAGGTATGCATTCGAGTACGCAAAAAAATACGGCAAGAAGGCGCGCGGCAAAGGCGACAAAAACACTCTTGCCCTGTGCGGAAAGACCAACGTGCTTACTTATATTTATGATTTGTGGGAACGGGCTTTTCATGAAATCGGCAAAGCAGAATATCCGGACATTGAGAGAGAATATTATCACGTTGACGCAACCTGTATGTGGATGATCAAGAATCCCGAATGGTTCGACGTTATCGTGACCGGTAATATGTTCGGTGACATTATAACGGACCTTGGCGCGATGGTTCAGGGCGGTATGGGTATCGCAGCCGGCGGAAATATCAACCCCGAAGGCGTCAGCATGTTCGAGCCGATCGGCGGCAGCGCTCCGAAGTACACGGGCAAAGGCGTTATCAATCCGTTGGCGGCTATCTGCTCGGCGCAGATGATGCTGGCCACTTTAGGAGAAGAAGATGCGGCGGACAAAATAGAAAAGGCAGTGATGTATGTAACCGGCAATAAGCTGAAAAGTTTGCAGGCCGGGAGGATGGGATACTCGACAGCAGAGGTGGGTGATCTGGTCGTTGAGAAACTCTGCGAGTAGAAGAACAAATATTAAAACGCAAAATGTAAAATTAAGGAAGTCGTCATCCAGCAGAGAAATTCTGCCGGATGATTCTACAATTTAATTTTTTAATTTTATTTTTGAGTTTGTAATCGTGCCAGCTAATCTTACACCGGAATATTTCAAGGCTGAGAAGTGGTTTCGAAGCGCCACGTCAAACGACGAAAAGATTATGGCGCTGGAGCAAATGCTGCGCGTGATGCCTAAGCACAAAGGGACGGACCATTTGCGTGCGGACCTTCGGCGGAAGCTCAGTAAACTTAAAGAGACCGGCACGCAAAAAAGGGCGGCAAACACGTGGACATTTTCCACGTGCCGCGCAGCGGAGCAGGCCAGATTGTTCTTATAGGCGCGCCGAACTGCGGCAAAAGCTCCATTGTTGCAGGTCTGACCAATGCGAAGGTCCACGTCGCCGATTTTCCATTCGCGACCGGCGCGCCGGTGCCGGGGATGGTTCCGTTCGAAGACATCCAGATTGAATTAGTCGATATGCCTCCGATTACTGCCGACTACAGCGCTCCGGGGCAGGTCGGAACGTATCGCAACTGCGATTTGATAGCTATTGTTATTGACCTGTCGGCAGACGTGCAGGAGCAATTGCAGATTTGTCTGGATTATCTCGAATCACGCAGTTTGCTGGTCGATAATGAAACGCCCGCATACGACAGCCAGGGCAATGTGCTCGGGAAAAAGGCGTTCTGTATATGCACAAAATCCGATATTGCCAAATCCGGCGCTCTTGAGAATCTAAAGAAATTATGTAAATATCCTTTTGAATTTTTCGAAGTCTCAGCCGTTACTGATGACGGGCTTGAAGGGCTGTCGGAAAAGCTGTTCAAACAATTAGGGATAATCCGCATATATTCCAAACCGCCGGGCAAGCCGGCGGATATGACAGACCCGTTCACACTTCCGGTGGGCTCGACTGTTATGGACCTTGCCACGGCCGTTCACCGGCAATTAGCCGAAAAACTCAAGTTCGCAAGAATCTGGGGGACTGGTGTTTATGACGGGCAAAACACACAGCGGAACCATGTCCTCAACGATAAAGATGTTATTGAGTTGCATTTTTCGTAGTTTTTAACTACAATCTTCCTCGAAAAAAGAGAAGAAACTCCTCAAGAAAGGGTGCTGTTGATTATGGAATGTCAGAAAGAACAAAATCTAAAAAATTGCAACTGCTCATATCCCGGCTGTGACAGGAAGGGGACGTGCTGTGAGTGTATAAGCTATCATTTATCGATTAAGCAACTGCCCGGCTGCTGCTTCCCTGATGATGTCGAGAAGAGCTATGACCGCAGCTTCGCCGCTTTCGCTAAAGCCTGGGGACTATAATTCGTCGCTCGTTGTTCGTCGAACACTGCTCGTATTTTGTAAGTAAAAGGCCAAGCGCCTAAAGGCGCTCGGCCCTTATGTTTTAGCATAGAAAGTGGTACAGCCGGTCAAAAGTCGAGCAGCTCGTCGGGCCAATTTTTGCTTAAAATTTGCTGCAGATTTCCATTGGCGTCAAGGATGACGATTTCCTTTCGGTGCTGCGGGGTGTTGGGGTCGTCAGTGAGGTAGTGGGAGTTTTCAGCGACGAGGCAGGAAATCTGGTCGGGGCCTTTCCACTGGGCGGTAAGCTTGAGGGGCGGGTTATCTCCTTCTCCAAACCCTTCATTATCGTCGATGAGAACTTTTGAAAGATTGAGGTCGCCGCCGAGGGCATAGATGCCAAGTGTGTTTTTCTTTCCCGGCAGGAGGATTTTGCGGGAATCCTGCGAAAGTGCGAAGAGATACAAATTTCCCTCCGCGGCGTCGAGTACGATTTGATGCACGATTTCGCTAAGTGCGCCGGTAAGGGTGTCGCAGCAGAAGATGGTTGTTTTTTCTTCGTCGAGTTTGCTGGAGGGCAGGGACATTTTTGTGGAGGCGAAGAAAATGCGATTGTCACGGGCATAAGAGACGTGCATCCAGGGATGATATAAGACGCCGGCAAGTTCCGCAGCAGAACCTGTGAAGACGTATATTGCGGGGGAGTCGTTGCCATCGAGTTTGGCAGGCGAGGCAAGAAGTTTTCCATTGGGGTCGATGATGGTCTGCTCGACGAGCGAGCCGAGAGTGGGTTTCTGAGCGTCGAAGAATTCATCTTCGGGCTTAATAAATGCGATAGCACGGGAATCGGGTTTGAAGGCATAGCCGATAGCTGTGGCCGGCGCGAGAAAAGCTGCGGGGATGTTTTCGGCTAGTGAAACAATATACAGGTCGTATCCGACATCGAGTGCATTGCCATTGAAACGGTCGGCGCCGTAAGCGATAAGCCGCGAGTCGGGTGAGAAACGAATTCGCCAGAGCTGCAGCGAGCTTGTTGCGAGAATTCTCCGGTTGTTGGGGTCGGTGGTCGGCGCACAAACGAGCTGGCAGTAAGTAAGGTCTTTGGCTTTAGTTTTTTCGATAAGTTCCGGGCCGATTTTATGGACGAGTTGAGTATCGGCGTTTTCGATGAGGTATCTCTGGATCCAGACGATGTGCTGGTCATTGAAGGAGTCTTTTTGGCCGTTGTCCGTGGCAACAGGTTTTCCGATGAAGGGAAAGTCGCTGTCTTTAATGCCTTCGGTGAGGATTTTTTGTTTAAGGATTTCAGCGTGTGCTTCAATGAGTTTAGCCTGCGCCGGCGGGAGCAGCTTTAAGGCATTGTTGAAGTTATTGACTTTGACAATCCGGCCAAAAGCAATGAGTGTGCCGTCGGGAGAGATGGCAGGGTGTCCTGTTGTTGTTTCTTTTTTAGCGACTTGGGTCAGAGAGCCGGTATTGCCATCCACAAGGAAAAACGCACCATCTTTGCTATATATGCCGATGGAGCCGTCTGTAGACCATTGCAGTGAGTCTTCGGGTATGCAACCCACAAAAAAAGTAGTGGTGACGTATGAGGCGATAAGTAAGAAGGTGATGAGGTTTTTCTTAGTCATAATGTTTCTCCTTAAGATATTGTTTATAGGTGTTAAGCAGACTGGTTTTGGTGGTCTGGGTTTGTGCATAAGGTCTGGGATGCATTGCGGCGAGGGCTTTCTGTCGCCAAAAACTGTCTTCGACTTTTGGGGCGGTCGGATACACAGGGACTGCCGAGGTGTAGCCGGTGACATCGAGGGAGTGCGGCGCCAACCGAGTTGGTTTTGACCATCGTCCGATGGAGAAGCCGATGGCGAAGGTGATTAAGATAGCTGCTGCGACGGCGAGTTTTGTTACCCCGCCTTTCATAATGATTCTCCATATATTTGGCTGAGTTGCAGCCGGTTTCTTTTGCTTTAATATTTCCAGATGCTCCAGAGCATCGACAAGGATTCTTTTGTCAGCGTCGGAACTGGTCTTAACATCTGATTCGTTAATCAACTCTTTTATTTTATCTGCCGGATTCATTTTTTCACCTCGTCCAGAATTAACCGCAGTTTATCGAGTCCATACCGGTAGCGACTCTTAGCCGTATTGACCGAAATTCCCTGCGATTTAGCGATTGTCTTAAACGTCATTTTGGCCTGGTGGTGCAGGAGGACTACCTCCCGCTGGTCGTATGGAAGCTGAGCCATCGCGCTGCTTAGCTGTTGCAACTGTTCATTACATATAATCGAGTTTGTCGGCTCATCCGAATCGGAACAAAAAGGCCCTGCCTGATCCAAACCTACGCCCTGATGATGTTTTGCTTTGTTTGAGTTACGTGCACGATTGGCAACACAGGTGAGCAAATAGCCTTTGAGGCTTCCGGTCAGCCGGAACTTTTCCAAAGATTGCACAAAAGAAAGAAAAACATCTTGCAAAACATCTTCTGCGGCACTTTTGTCATTTAAGAGAACCATCGCCAAAACCAGTAAGTCGGCTTTGTACTTTTGGTAGATACGCCCCAGTGCATCCGGGCTACCACGTTTACATTTTAATACAAGCAGCTTGTCTTCCATTAGGACCGCCTAATCGGTTCAATAACAAACGTTTGTCGTTAATATAACAACCCAGAGTGCTATTTGGGTCTAATGAAAAAACATTTTTCGTGAAATTCACTTTTGACGTAAACCATTTCGTCTCTAAAAAACGTATACAAAAGGCCGGGCTGATTTAGCTCGGCCTTATATTTGTGCCATTTTATCTGATATTGTGATAGCGACTATTTTTCAAGCTGGGCTAATTCTTCGGCTTAAACATCCTGTGTTGACAAATCTCCAAAGATAACCCGGTACTGACTTTCAGAAACCTTCCATTTCAACAGTACCATATCGGCATTGTCCGGGCCGACCGTAGGGCAGCTTCGGTCGGTGGCTCAGAGGGCCATCAGCTCCCTGGCCAAGGATTTGGTGGCCTGACGGACGTATCTGGTGCAGACCTGGAACTTGACCTCCTCATTAAGTTTTTTTCGACCTTCGGGCGTGGTCAGGTCCAGACCGCACAGCCGACGGCATCGGCATGAACCGAACTGCTGGGCGAACTTGTCGAACAGACGCCCGGTGATCTGGAGGCTCTGCATTTTCCTTTTGGCGTAGTCTTTCTCTTTCTTTGCCACAGCCAGTGACGCGACCATTGATGAGCCTGTCAATAAGCCGCAGATCCTTCCCCGCAACCCGACGCCTCCGGCCAGGCCCATTGCAATGCCCGGCACCAGGTCGCTTTCGATACCCAGTGCCTGGCAGCCAGCCGAAAGTATCGACTCGGAGCAGCCTTGGCCACCAGTGGTTAAACACTCCAGGGCTGTAGCGACCATCTTTTTGGAATCGATAGGTGCAAAGGTCTTTCTGTCGGCTCTTGCGGTCGCGGTTAGTGTGACGCCGGCGGTGGTTGCCGCAGCCACACAGGTTTTGAGCATTTGACGTCTTTCCATGGCGTGTCCTTTCATTGTCACTTGGGGGGCATTGTTATTCGAGATACACACATTAGCATATGCACTCCAGACACTGCATATTCTAACTCATGAGTAAGCCTGTTGCAACACAGATAGTATAGTACTCATGAGGTTGACTCATTTAATCCACCTATCATTCAAGGGTAATGATGAAGCTATCAACAGCAGTATCATAGCATGTTCTTTGGGCCAATACTAAAGAAAAAATAGGCTAATCCTCGATATCTGCCTTTCTCCTTATTATTACGAGAATATTTTATAGAGTTAAAACCTATAAAACGGCTCATAAGCCGAACGGGGCGATTCCTTTCCGGTGAGAAACACCAAGAGATGACTTACACTCAGGGCAGAAGTAGATACAACGCTTTCCGAGGTCGCCTTTTATTTGCTGAAACCATACCTTTGTAAGCTCTTTTTTGCAGTGGGGGCAGACCGGTGTGACTTGTTCATTTTTCTCAAAAGCAATCATAATACACCTCTATTTTCATCTACATTGAATAATTATTATGATTTATGTCTGCTGATATATTTATCTATTAAATAACAAGGAAACAATATTGAAACATAGGCGAGATAATCCCACGGATCGAAATGCGCTTTATAGAACTTGAAAAATTGGCTTGTTTCCATAAGAAAACAAATTCCCATGATAAGAAGCAAAGCAAATTCAGGACTGAATCTGAAGGAAAAAAAAGTTTGTTCAGCTGAATATTGACCGCGAATAAGAATATAATTCCAAGCCGGGCCTACCATATCAAGGACATAAGACGTCCAGAAACCAGGTCGTTTACTAAAACCTGTTGATAAACTAATGACACCAAGTAATATAAGAGAAATTCTCCAGCCTATTTTTACAATTCTTTTCATTTATCATATACTCATCTTAAATAATGTTTTCCCGTGGTTTTATCGTTATCATTTTACTATTCCTATATTGTTATAGGCTTTCAGCGGGTGAATTTGTCAACCGAATCTATCTTCATTGCCGTTACATTTCCCTTGTTATCCATATCGAAGAAGATTGAATTTTTATTAAATTCATCCACCCACCTTCCTTTTTCATTGGGCAATTGCAGTTTAATGACCTTTTCGCAAGGGGGTCGTTGACAGCCAGGCCGCCATCTTTGTAAAGCACCGTAAATTCGGTCTGAAGAGCGGCAAGTGAATACTTGCCGAGATACGGTCTGAACTTTTCGGGAACATTATTATTTGCACTTTGAGGGCCAGATTTTCTCGGCACGGGGATAATTTGATGTAAGTGCATTTCAACGACCTTGCCGAAACCAAGATATTTTCTCTTAAACGTGAAATACAAGCTGTTCGACAATTTACAATACCACAGGCCCTCCTGGTCAGGGTCATTCAGTGCCAAGACTACTTTTCCCGGAATATCAACGGCCAGACTTCCACCCTGAACAAATACCTTTAGTACAGTTTTGGTAGCAGGACTGGTATATTCACCAACGTATGCGCTATACATCCCGGAGGCGGTTTCTTTCTGTCCCATCTTCATAGAACCGGCGGCAATATCAAGCACTTCCATTTTTTTGGGATTAAGTGCTGTTACCATTGACTGATATTCACCAATGCGGATGTGGCCGGAATCGACGTAATCAATCTCAGAGGCAGTGGAATCGACGGTTATCCAGCCCGCTTTGCCCATATATATCTCGCTCCAGCCATGCTGTCCGAAGGCTCCGCCAAAATTAGGTACATACATACATCCCCAAACAACACGTGCAGGTATTCCAACGGCCCGGCAGAAAGCGGCCAGAAGAATTGAGTGTGCCCCGCATTCACCAGCTTTGAGGTCGTAGGTATTGCGGGCGGTCATTCCGCCGGGGATGGCATAGCTGATATTTTCAGAAACCCATTTGCTCAGGCGACATGCCGCCTCCCAGGAATCTTTTGAGCCATTGGTTATTTCCTGTGCCTTTTCGATAAGGACGGGGTCATCGGACTGGATTAAATCTTCGGCTTCGAGATACTTTTTCACGGATTCGTCTTTACTGAAATCGGCAGGAAAAGGCGGGGCGTCCGAGCCGTCATACCGCTTATGCTCAATTTCAAAGACCCCTTCAATCAGATTGTTATTGATAGTACCGGTAAAACTCTGGCCCGGGACATTAAGACCTTCCTGAGTTACCCATAAGCCTGTCGGCTGAACGGTTGCTTTGACCTTCATGTATGATATGGCCTGCACATCGGCAATCGCAACATCGACTTTGACAAAGAGGGTATCGTCCACATCGGCCATTTTGATTCTGTTGACGACGGATGGGTCGGCCAGATAGCTCATCCTGTTACCGGGAGCAGTTGACTTGAGTATATACCCGTTCTCAACATCAATCCACATTTTAACATTCAAGCCGGTTTTGGAATTCAATCTATCAAGGACGATGGCATTGTAGCTTTTTCCCGCAAGCTCCAGTTTTTCGGTCGCAACTTTCGTGTATGTTGATTTCTGGACCTCGGCTTCTCTTACCTCAAATATTTCATAACTTTTTTCCGGGAGTTTACGCTCTACGAAGTCTTTTATCAGATGTGGAAAAAACAGAACATTCTCAAAGACAGCATCGGGAGGCAGTTCAACGGTGGTTTCTCTGTTGCCCGGTGTTCCGATAAAGCGGGCGGTATCTCCATTGATAAAAATTTTCGAGCCTAACTGTGTTGGGCCCTGCTTAATGTCGCTATCGTGATAGGAAAATTTACCGGTTACGGGATCGATATGATATGTAAGCTTGACTTCCGTATTGAATTTGCTGCCGAGTGCAGAAAGCATTGCAAAGATTCTATCTTTGAGTAAAATCATATCTTTGCCATCTTTTACCATAGTTGAAACACTAACTTCGGAGTATCCGCACAGGACGCCGTTAATCTCAACGCCATAGTACAGTGTCTGTGGTTCGAGTTGGGCAGCTTTTGTCTGATAACTGCCTGAAACCGATATCAAAAGTGCCAGTAAGCATATCAAAGATTTGTTTTTTAAGTTATTCATTTCAATCTCCTTTTGTATTTGATTCTCTACTTTAATATAAAACGGTCAGCTCACAATTTTCTTCAATCTTTTTCTCATAACAGCCATCGTTGTGCCTACTGCGGCAGTGAACGCATTAGTACATTTTTGGTAATTTCCGAGATTTCTTCGGCACTCAGCGCGTAGTTATAGATTCGGACATCGTCGATCATGCCGTTCCAGAAGCGATTCGGCATCTGCGAATTTTCGCCGATATAAACCGGCTCTTCATTAACACGTATCGTTCCCGGGGCTGCGGCGGATGCGTCCAGGCTGCCGTCAATATACAGATATATTTTTTCCTGGTCATAAACTCCGGCAACATGATGCCAATATCCATCATTAACGTCTATGTTTCCGTATATTGGGCCCCAATCGGAGCCCGGGACGACAAGGCCTGAGCAGGCGAATTCGAGCGTATTGTCGCTTGCGTTCCTTTGCAGTCTCCATGAGCGGTCGCCTTTGGCGACAATGGTCTGCCAATCTTTATCAAACTCGCTGACTTTTATCCAGGCCGAGACTGTAATTTGATTTGTAATGTCGAAAGCGGGGTCTTTGCCCATATCAACATAGTCACCGTCTCCGTCGAATGTAAGTGCGCCGCCTGTTATTCCATCTACCCAGCTTACATCGCCGGCAAGCGTGCCATTGCGGTTATTACCGCTGGAATCGGCGGCAGTATTGCCTGAGCCGTCATCAAGTTTCCACCATGCGACGAGCCGGCCTGTATTGAAGCTCCATAGGTCCCCGGCTACAACAGAGCCATCGGGCTGGTCCTCGTCAATGCGCCAGTAATACGTGGTACCTCTATCCAGCTCAGGCAAAGCGGCATAATCACCTGTCATCTCGTCCAGTAGTGACATCTGGTCAGCTCTAGGGCCGAAGTAAACCTTGTGCCCAGCGGCGCCTGCGCCACCAATCCAGCTTAGCTTTAATCCCGTAAGTACCATACCTTCTGTACCATCGGCCGGCTGCGGCTTAACAGGCTTTCGTTTGGTATTCAACGGCACAGCTTCAAGCTGGGCCAATTCCCCGGCACTGACATCCCGCATAGTTAAATCTGCGAAGATTATCCTGTACCTTTCATCTTCAATTTTCCAGCGCATAAGGACCGCATGAGGGAACTCTGTTGTTACTTTGCTTCCATAGTATGCGAAGTCCTTATCTTCCATTACTAATTCTGCACAAAAGCGAATAGCCATCTCCAGGCCAAACACCCTTTTCTCGTCTCCAGGTTTCGGAGGCCAGGGCGGGTCACCACCAAATGTGGCCAACAGCCCGGCGCGAAGTTCCCGCCCCATCGCCATAGCCGACATCTCGCTGGGATACCTGCCACCAACATACTCAGTGAAGAAGCCGAGGCCTTCGACGACACTTTTCTCATCTGCAGATAGTTCAACATCCGCGACCAGCTTATAATCATCAGGGATATCAGGCTCAAACTCTCTCGGGTCAAGTTTGATATCCCACTGGTACCCGTAAGTAACCATATCTAAAATCTTTTCTCCATTTTCTGAAAAGACTTCGATTTGAAGCCGGACTGGTAAATCATTCTCCACATCGGCCCAAAGG
>JABMRO010000141.1 GCA_013202635.1 Planctomycetota bacterium | reverse complement strand
GTAGTTCAGCGTCGGGCCGTGGTATTCATACGGGTCGTATGTATAAACACCATCTTCAAGCAGTTCGCCGAATTTGTCGGCGTGAACGGCCTCATCGCCGTGCATAGGACGTTGTCGAAGCCGCGGCAGACGCAGCGCAAGCGCAACAATTGTCGCGGCCAAAATTAGCACGCAACATTTTTTGGCCATATTACTTTACCAGCTTGCCGTAAACCGCCACCTCGATATAGTGGTTCAAATCATTGCCGGTATTGCCGTTGCTGTAGAGGCGGACATAACGTGCCTTGAGCCCCTTAGCATAGATAAGCTTACCTTCGTTGGTTTCGGTATAGTGCTTATCTTTACCGACCCCAATACCAGCAGAGTTGTCAATGTCATTATTGAACAGCGTTCTGACATTCGTAATAAAATCAGGGTCATCGGCAACCTGCACTACCACATCGTAATAAACCCGGGCCTGCTTATGGTAATGCCAAATTAAAATGCCGTGAATTTCATGCAGAGCTTCGAGGTCAACTGTAACATCCTGTGCGAACGGGCCTAATTCAACGTAACTGCCATCGGCGGCTTCCATATCGCCGTCTGTTATCATTTCTATATCACCGATGATAGGTTCCTCGTCGCTGCTGGCTACAGGCTTTCCGAGAGCAACATTTGTTGTTCCTGCCGGTGCCAAAAACGGCGGACGAGGCTTGCCTAAGGGTTTTTCGAGGTTGGCTACTTTTGTGCTCTGCGGCGTGCCCACAAACATCGGTTTCGGCAGCTTGATTTCAATCGGTACCATTCCAGCAGGGGGCGCACTCTTTGTAACAGTGGTATCTTTAGTGACGGCCTGTTTAGGAGAACTCTCTTCGGGAGACTCCGGAGAAGATTTCTTGCAGCCAGGAACATAGCATAAAAGCATCACCAATAATACCAGGACACATATTTTCATAATTGAAACAAAATCTTTCTTCATCATTTCCTTTACCTTAAAAAATTCACAATTCTACGTAACTGACGAAACTGTTAATTGCCGGTAAACTATCGTTTATCCATATAAAACCAAAGCAGGTATAATATCCTATATGTATGACGTTGTCAAGCCGCCTAAAAGTATATTTTTTCTTTTCAAAACAGAATATACAGAGGATTTCCCCCGGTAAGGACACACCTAAGAATCTGTTAATACTCTATTTAGCTTCGATAATATTTTCTTAAGTAAAAAAATACGGCAGGAATTCAGGAACACTAAATCCCTGCCGTTAATAATAGATTAATCAAAATAATCAGCAAAATCTCTGAGCCTTTGCTCTCAATCCTGCTTTTATTCGCCTGCTGTATCCCCTGCCGGCGTCTCCTGTGGTGCGCTTTCGGCCGGTGCGGCAGCCATTTCAAGAACTTTCGATTCCATGCCGGCCTTGGCCAGGGCGAAGTAGAGCACAGCACCAACGATAAAGGCCATCAGTGGCGCCGCCGGTATGTTTACCTTGCCCACGAGCGGCAGACTCACGAGCGGCATCATGCCCACGATAAAGCCGACAACCCATGAAATCCAACCGGCCGGGTTAAAGCTGGCCCGAGGACCGGCCCATTTCTTACCGGCCATCAAATAGTCAACCATCATCGCACCGCATACCGGGCCAAACGAAGCCCCAATCACACCGAAGACAGACTGCACATCCGCCGCCCAGCCCGTCACGGCAAGCAGAATACTGACGGCTGTGCCAATACCTACCGTGATAAAGGGATTCACTTTCGGCAAAGTGGTTTTGAAGCTGTTGGCGGCAATGAACGAAGAGAAACACGCGGGCGGGAAGGCGGCCAACGCCAGCAGCCACATGAATACGGCGCCTGTTTTCGCGCCAATCAGTGCGCCCATCAGTTGGGTGGGATTCAAGACGGCTGCATCTGTCGCCTTGCCCGAGCCAAATGCACCTGCAACGATTAACAACGCGAGCCCCCCGGCAAAGATGGTTGCTCCGCTTATCCCGACCAATCCGCCCATTTGCACGTCTTTGCTGTCCCGACTGTTCATACCAAAGTCAGTTCCGGCGGCGCCTGCCGTCGCAAAGAAGCCAATCACGTACGTCAACAGCACCGCAATCACGCCCATGGTGGTCAAGGCACCCTCCGCATCGGTGGTCACTCCGACCTGGGTAGGTTCAAAAGAGCCCACCCCACCGACAGTACAGAAGAACAATATAACAAGAATGCCCAACGGGATAAGGGGCAAATATGTGGCCACCTTGGCAACATACTGGATTCCCTTCAAGCCCATAAAAGCCGCTGCCGCCGCCCAGAGAATGGAAACCACAATATGGGGAGGCGTGCTGATAACCTCCAAGAGTCCAAGATCCGGATAAAACGGCTTCACAAGGAATGCGGCGGAGAAGCAGGAGTTGACGCCTAACCAGCCGAACTGCAGCAAGCCCATCACAAAGCCGGGCATTACGAAACCCCCGGTCGCTCCGTAGGTGGAAGTACCGACGATGTAGAGGGGCAAGCCCGTTTTCATGCCGAGCATTGCGGGAACCAGGTAGTAGAGAAAATGGCACAGCAACGCTGCCAGGATCAGACCCAAAAGTGCAGTCCCCAATCCATGCGACAGCACACCGCCGAGAGCCCCGGCTCCCCCAGGAACATCCTGCCAGAATACAAACCACAGCATAATCCCGGCATATGTGGGTGCCGTGTTCTTGTACCAAGCGGCCCGATTCCCAAGTGGGTTGGGCTTGGCCATGCTAAGATAATCTGGTAACACTCCATTACTCATAATTCGATCTCCTAAAAATAATTACCTCGAATATATACCACCGGCACACCGCCGGATTTTCCACGATAAATATAACAGTTGCACTTCGATACAACCAGTTTTTTTAACGGTTTTATGGGAAATTTGTCAGCAGCGCGAAAGCAGCTAATCAGTCTGCGGGATTTGGATTCTCTTGCCGTCACTCATTGCTGATTCATGGGCACATATCCCCGCCATCGTCCAGTTGGCTGCGGCCCTGGCATCTACTGCCGACTCTCTGTTTTCGACAATCGCACGAATAAACTCATGAGTCAGATGAGGATGAGAGCCGCCGTGTCCGCTGCCCTGAATAAAGGAAGTATGTTCGTGCTCTTCATCATAGACACCGCGCCCTGTGAAGGGAGCTATTTCTTTCGGCAGCAAATGCCCATAATCCGGTACTTTCACCCTTTCGACTTCTTCGTAGCCGGAATAAATCACCGGATCGTCACCGGCAACCTGCTCCCATTCGAATGAAAGCTTAGTGCCATACACATCGAAACTTTCTCTATACTGTCTAATCGTATTAAACAGAGACCTCGTTACCTCGCAGGCAAGCTCCGAATCGGCAAGTTTGAAAATAGCGGTTTCAATTGCAAAAGGCGAATCGTAGAGTCTGATATAATCTTCCTGAATTCGGCCCGAGCCGTGACAGACCACAGATTCGGCTTTTTTCTGTGCAAGCCACAAAAGAGGGCTGATGGCATGGGTTGCATAGTGCATAGGTGGGAAACCATACCAGTAATCCGGCCAGCCCGGCAATCCCATATTCTGCTGATGCGAACCCCGCAGAAACTGAATGTCACCCAATTTACCCGATTCTACAAGCTCTTTCGCATAGAGAAATTCCCGGCTGTACACAGCCGTCTCCATCATCATATATACCTTGCCGGACTTTTTACGCGCCTGAGCTATGGCAAGACAATCCTCTGTGGTAGTAGCCATCGGGACGGTACAGGCGGTATGTTTGCCTGCGTCCAAAGAAGCCACTGTCATCCAGGCATGGTCGGCTATAGGCGAGACTACATGGATAACATTCAACTCATCGATACTTAACAAATCTTCAAATTTGGTGAACCTTCTTTTTATCCCAAACTGGTCGCCTATTTCATTGAGGTGGTCTTCGTTTCTCTGGCAAATAGCATAACACTCAGAGTCGGGATGCTTTTGATAAATAGGAATGAACTCAACTCCAAACCCGAGCCCTACAACAGCTACCTTTACCTTTCCCATCGGCGTTCTCTCCTTTCCGGCCAACGTTGGCCCCATCTTTTGCGGTAAACCACAAAAAAAGCCACCCAACAAACACGCAGTTGCAGCTCAACCGGGCATTATCTCTGCATTTTATGTTCGGATTATAAAGTAAGTATGCAAAATTGCAACCATTGTGAACACCAACGCGGTGTAGCCATGCATACTTAATAGTATTTCCTGCCAATGGGTCCCGAAAAGCGGAAACATGCTCAGGACAATCGAAAGAATTAACGGCAAGGCCAAAAAGATTATCAGCCAAAATGATATTTTTTGTCCGAGACCGGAGCTTTTGCCATAAGTGTTAGCCACGGGACTGTTTGCTAATGTAGCCCATCGGACAATGCGTTCGAACAAGGGCCAATCGCCGCTGGTAAAACACCAACGCTTCGCCCACATTACAGCTAAAACGGCCAAACACACTGCGAAAACCGGTGCGAAAGTAGCATGCACCATTACCAGATAACCTGTAATGTGTTTGCCCAAAATAAGAGTCGGATAAAAGCCGGTTATCGCAAGAACTATGAAACAAAACAGTACCGCCAGATATACCAGAATCCTTAACATACCTATAATACTCAACCTATCATTCGTGGAATTACCTGGAAGTCTCTTATTGGAAGGTACAACTATGCGGTGCAGAACAATACACGCCAAAGTAACTAAAAAAGCAATTATCGAAATCTTTTGAAACATATTTCTCACATACTTTCAATCGATACCATTAATCCGAACCGGCCAAAACCTTCACAACACAAGCAAGGGCCTTTAAAGCATACAATAACAAAACAACAGCTATAATTGCACATGAACCAAGAGAAACTATCTTCATCATAGGGCGGAATACGAACGAAAAAGCGAATGCCCGGGCATAGGACGGATCGACGTCCTGAAAGTCAACCATTTGTTTAGCTTCCCGAGCGGTAACAACAGGAGAGTCAACAGCAACATCACCGAAGAAGAAAGGCGCATCCGTGGCATGGCAATCCGTACAGTAGCGAATACCGAGCGATTGTGCCGCCGGTCTGACATTATGACCAATCGGCCATAAATATGGCTCAGCCGCTTTATGTTCTTCACTCCAAAGTTTGCCTGAATCATCAAGGCTGTAAACTTTGCCGCCGCTAACATAAACAGGTTCACCTTCAACGGTCCCTTTTAGCGATTTCAGAGCCTCGGTAACGTGTTCGTCAGATAAGGCCGGCCAATCACCGGAAGCAGGCAGCTTTACATTTGCGAAAACCTGACCAACTGTTTGCTTGACAACCTCGAAATCAATCGGTGCAACATCCTGGTCTTTTATAATGCCCCAAAAGGCGGGCCATACTATTTTGTGAGGTGCTATCTTGCCGACTCTCATGCTCAAACGCACACGTCTAATAAATTTTGAACCTATCCAGCCATGCTCAGCAAAAACAGGAGAGCTAATATGTGGAAGTGCCTCGTGGGATTTATTAACACCAATCGTTCCCAGTCGATGTGCCCGGGATGTTTTAGTTAGAACGGTTTTTTCTACCGGCCATGGACCTGAGTGACAGGCTGTACAGGTCATTCTCTCAAAATGCACCGGAGGAATACCACGATGCTCCGGAACCGGTGCGCCCAGCCTTCCGGCCACCGGTGATGAGGAATCTTTTTCTCCAAGATGGCAGCCCTCGCACGGATCGCCTGCCGCCCGCCTGGCAGCAATCATCTCCCAGATCATGTCGAGCGTGGGCCCCTCGGGCGGCGCTGCGTTGCAGGTCGAGCAGATAGGGACCCGGAGTCCGCTGCCTGATCCGTCGCGGTGGATGCCGTGCGTGCCGCTGGCAGGGGCACCGC
>JABMRO010000140.1 GCA_013202635.1 Planctomycetota bacterium | reverse complement strand
GATGTTCGAAGGGAACATCTGAATCTTGTTGTTGAAGAACAAGACCTGGTCGTTGTAGCTTTGCCTGGCAAAAGAAATTTTGTTCTCAGTGCTGGTCAGCTCTTCCTGAAGCGACAGGAAATTCTGATTTGCCTTTAAGTCGGGATAATTTTCAACGACCAGCATGAATTTGCTGAGAGCTTCGCCGAGAGCACCTTCGGCTTTTGAGGCGTCGGTGACTGTGTTGGCTCCCATAGCCTGGCTTCTTGCAGTTGTAATGGCCTCAAAAGTGTCGCGCTCGTGCTTCATATAGCCTTTTGCGGTTTCGACAAGATTGGGAATCAAATCGTGCCGGCGTTTTAGCTGGACATCAATCTGGGACCAGGCATTTTCGACCTGATTTCGCAGACGAATTAAAGCGTTGTAGATGCCGATGGCAAAAATAATGAGTAAAGCCGGACCAACAAGCAAGACCAAGATAAGAATAACGAGCCATGCTGCCATAGGTTTTCTCCTTTTATTGAAGGCGCTTTGCCTGTTTTATGATTTCAATTTTTTCATTATTAATGCCACGACAAGAATAACACCAGCGACGATGAGTAATATATAGCTCCAACCCAATAGTAATATATTGCTCAAACTCATAATTTTTTCCTTTCATTAAATGCGTTTAGTTATTTTTTTAACCACGGTATTATACTCAATTTCCTTTTCGAGTTGCCAGTTTTTTTCCAATCCTCCGGTGAGCCAGTCGAGAGTAAAGCTGGTAAAGATAATTTTCTCATACGGACTCTTTTGGCCGGCTTCGTATAAGCAGGCGATGTTGCCATCCGGAAGTATCGTCAGGCAGGAGTAGGCTGATGGGCCGGCATAAAGCAGCTTCGAGACCGGCCAGGACCTGCCCTCATCATAGCTCAGGCGGATGGTCATGTCCCGTCTGTCGCCTCTTTGGTCGTGTGCCGGGTTGGAAAACAGCAGGCGGTTCCTGCCGTGCTTCGAACGAAGAGTATAACGCAGGAAGCTTGCCTGGCAGATTGGTTCGACCAAAACAGGGTCATGGGTAACTTTCGAGAAGGTAATACCGCCGTCGTTACTGGTAGCAATGGCTCGCGTGGTTTTCGAGCGGTCATAGTTGCGCATGTTGAGCATCAGCGTGCCGTTGTCCAGCTCGACTACCTGGCATTCGTTGACTTTTGGACTGATAACACCTCCGATATACCATGTTTGGCCGTTGTCATCGCTGATAATTACGTGTGAATTGTATCCGTCCGGGTCATCCGCAGAGATGACGCTGTGGTCGCAGGGTATGACCATCCGTCCTTTCCACGGGCCTTTTTGCAACTGGATACCCACTCCCGGGCCGGTGGCGTACCAGCGCCATTCGGGCCGTTTGGTTGTAGCGCTTATTTCAATGGGTTTCGACCATGTCAGGCTATCGTTGTTGCTTCGGCTTACCCAGACTCGGCGTGTGTCCCTGCCTGTGTTTTTTTTGATTGCCCCCTCATGGTCGTCGCCGCGGTTCCAGGTCATCAGCAGCCAGATGGTGCCGGTCTGCCGATCCACGACGGGGCAGGGATTGCCGCAGGTATTTTCTCTATCATCCCAGACGATATGCCGGCTGCTCCAGGTTTTTCCAAAATCCTCGGAGCGTTTGACAAGCAAGTCGATGTTACCACTATCTGACCTGGTTGCTTTACGTCCTTCGCAAAATGCCAGCAGCGTTCCTTTTTTCGTGGTCAGAAGGGCGGGGATGCGATAGGTGTGGTAGCCGTCCCTGCCGCTTACGAAAACGTCGGTATTGTACAGTTGCTGAGGTGACGTTAATTCTTCAGATACCGCCGGAACGCTGGAGGCAATGCAGGTGAGCAATAAAATGCAAACCAGTCGTAGTGCGGGTCCTTTCACGGTTCTTTCCTTAAATTTAATCCGCTTGATTATGTCCAAACATATCGGTCAGGAGTTTTTGGATTTTGTTGTCCTGGTCTAAGTGTGCTCTTTCGAAGATATCATTCAGCTCACCTTTATCGAACCAAAGGCCATCGGCTCTGCGGCATTTGTCGATGAGCAAGGTGGGTTTTGAAGAGCCGACGATGACCTTTTGCATTTTTTTGCTGCAAATGGGACATTTCCTTGTTTTTTCGATGGCTGTGGAATCGATTTTGAATGAGTTGAGTAGCTGTGATGCCTTTTCCGGTTCGCCGAGCAGGAGTTCAAGCTCGCCGGCGTCGAGCCAGATGCCGCCGCAGTCGGTGCAGTAGTCGATTTCGACATCATGGAGTTCGAGGGTAATCATCGCATTTTTGCAAACCGGACAATCCATAATTAAATACCCAAGGCTAATTTTCTACTGCCAGCTTCGCGAAATCAGTGGTGAAAATCTATGATATCAACGGAGCAATTCTACTATTAAGACGCAAAACATTATAGAAAAATTCAAATATTTAATTTATTTATTTTACATATTCAGTTTTTTTCTGGTGTCCCTGATGTTGGCAAAACAACCGATTGTAATTTTATATCGTCGAGGTCGTGACGTCAAGAAATGAATATCGAATATCAAATTTGTGGCTTTGGTTCGCCGAATTGACTTACAGCTTGACTTTGTGATAAACAGTGGATTGGTAATTTCATGAGAGAATTGAAAACAAACCTTGAAGCATTGTTTGGACCCGACCATCCCGACGTTTCTGTTGACCTGAACAATCTGGCTGAGCTTCTTAAGGACACGAAGCACATTAGAAAAGCCAGACCTTTGATACGCCGGGCTCTCCAAATCCTTGAGAACAGTCTGGGGCCGGAGCATCTGAAAAGTAAGGTCGTCCGAAGGTATCTTGAGG
>JABMRO010000139.1 GCA_013202635.1 Planctomycetota bacterium | reverse complement strand
GGCCTTATCGCCTCAAACGTCTATTTATTCGCCGCCTCGCAGGGCATGGCAGCTCATTTCCACAATTGCGATAAAAGAAATACACCTAAGGAGTTCAAATTGCGGCCTCAGCAGCGTGTCCTCTTCGCCCAGACAGTCGGTTTCCCGGCCGATAATTAGCACGCGCACCAAACCAGCCTTGAAAGACTAAGCTAAAAAGCGGCGATGGCTTATGATGATAAAGCTATCGAGCTTTTCGGCGAATTCGCATACCTTAACTTTCCTGAAAGAATAGAGCTGCGAAGCCTGGTACGAAAGATTATCCGGGCGGCTTGATTCAATAAGGCAGGTACGAATTAGAGTACGAACAGGCTTAAGAAGCAGCCGTTATCAATAAAAAAGGCCGTAAGCGCGACGCTTATGGCCTGTTCGTTCGTAATTAAGAATACATCGTAGTAGAAAACTTTAATTCACGAGCCGTTGGGGCGGCGGTCGAATTTGAACTGGTGAATGGTATTTTTTTGGAAAACCGTCCTGCTGTATCGACTGATGCCCGTATGTGCTTGTCTGTCCTCCGGCAAACCAGCAAATCAATACAGCAAGAATTAACCACGTTGTTATAAAAGGAATAATCCCTATTGTCATATCGTATCCCTAAAAAGAACAACTAATAGTATCGGTTCATATTCAATTTTTTCCTTAATCAAACTGACCGGTTCTTTGTGTGGTCTTTTTGTGTTGTTGCCGTCAAATGCGGGCAAAATTTTCTACAGTCAGCCGGGTGAACTATGTGCTTTTTCGGTACGGTTTGAAAGTCAATGTTTTCAATACTGATATTCACTTTTTTTCCAGACGTACTCTGTGTGCGTTCTTTAAGGTATATTGTTCAGTGCGAAAAAAATTAGAAGTGAAATCAAATACAGATTTGAATTTTTTTTATCTTGTTCTTTTGAGCAGGGCCATTGTCAGTTGTCTGAGGGTATCGGCTTTTTCGCCAAAGGGTTCCAGCGCGGCTATAGCCTCGTCGGCCAGTTTCTTTTCCAATTGTCTTGCCTTTTCGATTCCGACGACGGCGGGATAGGTGCACTTGGTGGCCTTTGCATCTTTGCCGGCCGTCTTGCCCAGGTGTTCGCTGGAGGCGCTAACGTCCAAGATGTCATCGGCAATCTGGAAGCCAAGACCAATCTTGAGGCCGTATTCGCTAAGCCTTTGGAACTGCTCGTCTGTTGTGCCGCCGCAGATCGCTCCCATCGCAGTTGCGCAGCGGAACATTTTGGCGGTTTTGTTGGTATGGATGTATTCCAGAAGCTCTTTATTTCCCCTGCCGTTTTGAGCTTTCAAATCTGCCATTTGCCCGGCGATCATACCGGATGGGCCGGCATCCTGAGCCAATTGACTGATTAGTTTTACCGCAACAGCAGGCTCATCGACCTCTTTTGCCAGAATCTCGAACGCGAGGGTCAGAAGGGCGTCGCCTGTAAGGATGGCGGTAGCTTCATCGAAGGCCTTGTGGCAGGTGGGGAGGCCCCGGCGAAGGTTGTCGTTGTCCATTGCGGGCAAATCATCGTGGACGAGCGAATAGGTATGCACCATTTCAATGGCCGCGGCGGCAATTTCGGCGTTGTGATTGACCTGGCCGCCTACAAGTTCGCAGCACCAGAGCACGAGCGCCGAGCGAAGACGCTTGCCCGGGGCGCCAAGTGTGTAGCTGATCGCTTCTTTTAACCGGCCTTCTATCTGCCGGGAGGCTAAAAGCCGCCAAAGCAGGTCATCAACAAACTGAGCCTTCTGATGTAGTTGAGAATTGAAGCTCATTGACTAATCACTGTTTACTATTTACCATTGAAAAAAAAGAAAATGAATTCAAGCAGCTCAATAATAAATAGAAAACAGGAAATAGTAAATAATAAATGATTTTAATTCTCGGCGTTACCGCATCGGGCAAGGGGCGATTAGCCTTTGATTTGGCAGAAAGCCCGGGTGCTGAGATAATCAGCATTGACTCGATGAAGGTCTATCGCCGAATGGACATCGGAACGGCCAAGCCGCCGCAGGAGGCACGCCAGCAAATCAAGTATCATCTTATCGATATTGTCGAGCCGAGTGATTCTTTTAGTGTGGGGGCGTTTCGCGATGCGGCTTTGGGCGCGATGGAGCAGATAAATGGCCGGGGGAAAGAGATTATCGCGGTCGGCGGGACGGCTTTGTATATAAAGGCTTTGTTGTACGGCCTTTTCGAGGGGCCGGGAACCGATAAGCAGATACGAGCCGAGCTGCAAGAGCGGGCAGAATCGCAGGGCCTGGCGGAACTTTATCAGGAGTTGACGAGGATTGACCCCATAGCCGCCGAGCGCATAAATCCCAACGATTCCAAGCGTGTCATTCGTGCTTTGGAGGTTTACCGGATTACAGGCAAGCCGATATCGAGTTTCCAGAGGCAATGGGACGATTCCGATGCCAAACACGATTGGACGATAATAGGGCTTAGGCGGGAGAAGGCCGAAGAGAGCAGGCGGATTAACGGCAGGGTGAAAAATATGATTTCCGCCGGGCTTGTCGATGAGGTCAAGGCGCTGTTAGGCGAAGAGAAGCCTTTGAGTAAACAGGCCCGGTGTGCTATCGGATACGCTGAGATAATCGAATACTTAAACGGGCGAATTGAGCTGGAAGATGCAGTCGAACTAATAAAGAAGAACACCAGACGCCTGGCAAAGAACCAGCGCACCTGGTTCAAAACATTCAAAGACGTCCATTGGCTCGACGTGGAACCGGACGAAACAGCCGAAGAAATTCTCTACCGTGCAAAGACTTTTATAGAAGGTGGAAGATGATATCTTCCTAAGAGTTTATCGAGGTGCGAAATATGATACAACTAATCCAACCCGGGGATCCATTCACACCACAAGGCCGACGCCGATGGGAGAAAATACCCGAATGGGCGCAGAAGAAGATCCTCGACAATGTTTTTTGCAGTAGATGTCTCGGCTCTGTACCAATCCTTCTCGAAACAGCAGAAATGAAAGGCAAAGACCTGATTCTCCGAGGGAAGTGTAAGTATTGCGGAAAAGACGTCTGTCGGCTCGTTGAGCCGGAAGACGAATAAATAAGTTGATAGTGGTGCGAAGTATCGCACCCTACGGGGCTACAAGCCGCGGGGATTTGTTGTGTTTTAACTATGAAAAGAATGACTTCAATGCGTCAAGCAGGGCGACGTAAATCGGATTACAGAAATCGGCGACCTCCTGCTCGGAGTCTGATTCGTAGCTCGAAGTCCACTCGACGAATGTTGTGTTCGAGTCGGTAACCGGATAAAGACGTACAGTGCCTAAATAATTTGATATCGAATCTTTAGACAGCGGTTCCGGGCCGTCATCTATGCTGTAAGTAAATGTATATTCATCTTCGTTAACTGATACGAGCGTTTCAAGAAAAGCATCGTTTAACTTTCTTGCAGCACCGATTTCCTGGCCGACTTTTTCGCCGATGACGTCAACCTTCGTTATGACCGATTCCGCCCACGAAAGATTATGAAAATCTTTAATCGTTTCCCAAACTTTTTCACGCGGTGCATCTACAACTGTTGAATTATAACAATTTCCCATTTTCAATCTCCCTGTTATCCAATTGAAAAACCTGAGAATGATTATGCAGATATAATCGGTGGGGCAAGCCCCACCCTACAAATCTGTATAAAACGCCAGATACAGGCTTGTTTCATTAATGAGCAGGATATGTAAAATGCGTACGGATGTCAAGGGCGAGTTTTTCTCGGTGGGTCAAAGATGGAGTTTACAAGCAGGGGAATGAATCGATATAATAAAAGTAGTGTGAAATGCTACTTTGCGAAGTTGGCTTCCACCCTCCGTAGCTAAGCTACTGCGGAGGACGGGTCACTACGAAGCACGAGTATCGCGGCCTACGCGTCTTGAAGAAAAGGCGAAAGTTAAAAGGCAAAAGAAGAAACTAAAGTTAGATAAAATGATAATAGCCGGGCTGCAAAGGGAATATGAATAACTCTGTCGGACTCAAACTCGGCAGCCTTACGCTGGACGTGCCGTTTTTTCAGGCCTCCCTGAGCGGCTACAGCGACTACGCCATGCGCACGCTCGCCCGCCGGTTCGGCTGTCCTTTTACGATGGCTAATATGATGTTAGCCAAGAGTGCGGCCAATCCCCGCGTCCTGCGCAAGGCCATCTTTCGGCCAAGTTCCGATGAGCACCCGATTGGCGCCCAGATTCTCGGCAGGAAACCGGCGACTATGGCCATGGCCGCCCGTGATTTGGTGGCTGTCGGATACGACGTTATCGATTTGAATTTTGCGTGTCCGGCCCCCAAAGTCCTGCGACGGGGACGCGGCGGGGCCCTGCTCAACGACCCGGACACCGTCATCGATATTCTAAAGGCGGTTCGCGATGCCGTCGCTGTTCCTGTTTTGATGAAACTCCGCATCGGGGTGGATCATCAACCTGAATCGCTGGACAACTTTTGGCGGATTGTGAGCCGCTCGGTCGAACACGGCGTAGATGCCCTCGTTATCCACGGGCGCACCGTCTGCGAGCGGTATCGCGGCAAGGCCGACTGGGACCTGCCGGCAGCAGTAAAAAGCCGCTTGCCCCGGGCAACTATCGTCGGCAGTGGTGACATTTTTGATGCTGCTGCCACGGTTGACCTGATGAAAAGGACCGGACTCGACGGTTTCATCGTAGCCCGCGGCGCCATCGGTAATCCCTGGATATTTCGTGATCTGCGCTGTGTATGGGAGAATCGACCACTGCCTGCGCCACCAGACATGGGCGAACAACGGCTTGTTATGCTCGAACATTTCGAGCGGATACTACAGGACTATCCCGAAAAAAAGGCGGTCGGCATCTTCCGCAAGTTCGCCGTCGGATACGTCTGCCGTCACCCCAGACGCAAACCGGTCCTGCTGTCGTTAATGAAGGCCAAAACACGCGCCGATGTCGAGAACGCCATCAACGCCTGGTACACGAACACCTATCCCAGCGCGTAGAAAAACCAACCATGCAGCGTGCGATACTCGTGCTTCGCAGCGACCCGTCCTCCGCAGTAGCTTAGCTACGGAGAGTGGAAGCTAACTTCGCAGAGCAGCATTTCGCACTACTTTTATTATATTGATTCATTTTCCTGCGGCCGGTGAGGGCGTGCAACTTGTTGCACACGCGGAAATAGACAGGAATTTATTTATTCTTCTTATCTTGTTTTAATTTCCGTTTTTCCTTTGGATTAAGCTTGGCCTTTTTCTGTTGTTCTTTTTTGCCTTTATCTCTTTTCCCCTTATCGCCCATATCTGTTTTTCCTTCCTTAAAAATGACTTGTATTTCTTAATCTGTCCCCGAAGAGCCCAGGTACGAAGGCTCTCAGGCGGTTTGCAATTGTTTTTGTGCGCGAAGGACGGCGGCGGTATCGCCCAGAACGAGCTGCTTTATCAGGCTGCTCGGGACAAGGTTGATTCCCGTATTGAAGATTTTCTCTTCGACCATCGAGGCAATCGTCCGTGCCGTCGGCGTGCGGAGGCCGTACTTTGTAACCAGGTCCTCGACTATTCTGGACTTGTCCCATCGGCACCTCCTGTCAGCTGCCTCGGAGCCGGCAAACAGCTCGGCGTCCGTGAGCTCCTGAATGTCAATCGAGACGACCTCGGTTCGGGAGCGTTTGAGCCTGCGCTCGAAGTGATGCTCGCTTATTCCGATGGCGGCTTCGTCATAGCTGACGGCCGAGAGGGCCACCTTAATCATGGAAAATATCTCGCTGCTGGTTGCGGTGCGGCGGTTTTGCCGGTGATAAAGAAAATATGTTACCACCTCGGCAAGCTGTTCGGCGATATAGACATCCGCCTGTCCGATCCTGCACAGGGCGTTGTTGATAGTGCCCATCACCTTGGTATGCGAGTATTCCTCGAGACTGCCGTCGGCTTTTATTACTTTTAGCTGAGTTCGCATCACCTTATTTTTGCCTCCCTGCAAAAATTACCAATCAAAGAGTGCCTGTTGGCCGTGTGGTTCGGTTTCGGTAATTGCCTGACTGACTTCCTTAATCAAATCACCGGCGTCCCTGAAGTCACGATATACGCTTGCGAAACGAATATAAGCCACTTTGTCAACTCTGCGAAGCTGTTTCATAACACTTTCGCCGACAATCGCCGATGAGACTTCCTTATCGAAATGCCGGAATATATTTTCCTCTGCCTTGTCGGCTATCTGCTGAATCTGTTCTGTCGAGACGGGTCTCTTATAACAGGCATTTTGCAGGCCGCTGATGATTTTCTCTCTGTCATAAGGAACTCTCGAATTATCTTTTTTCACAACGTAGAGCTTAAAACTTTCGCCAACTTTTTCGTAGGTTGTAAAACGCTTTTCACATACCAGGCATTGGCGGCGACGCCTGATTACTCTTCCGCCCTCGCTTGAACGCGAATCAACTACTTTATCCCGGTTTTCCTTGCAAAAGGGACATCTCATTTCGTCTCTCGCATCTCGAACTGCATATTCCGTTTGAGATACACTTTATTACCCTCGCAGCTCACAACCTGCAAGTTTGCGGCCCGCCCCGTGCGCATCCTTAACGAGCGGGCGGCCTCTTCAATGTTCATTAAGATAGTACTATATATAGTCAATCTAATCTATTCTACACTCAACATATAGTATGTCAAAAAAAATCTTTATGCAGATCAATAATTTATCCGAGTCGGACATACACATCTTACTCCAGCGGCTGTTAATTTGAATTTAGCAGGGCTTTAAGGGGAAAATATGAGAAAAGTACGCAGCTTTTTTGCGGATTTTATATATATTTAAGCTGTGTTCATCTCAACAATCCAAGGAATTCAATTGGCATAAGGTAAGTAAGAAGTCTTTGGCCTCATGTCTGTAATACGTGAGGTTGGACCAGAGACGAGTTACTGCATTATTGAGAGGTAAATTTCTAATTGGGGGGATCAAAACCGTCTTAAAATGGGCTTTGAGGCACTTATGAATAAAATTTTTTGCTTTCTTAAGATTATTTGCAACTATTCTTGCTTAAATGCAACTTTAAGTTTAGAACGATTTATGATTTGTGGCTACATTGTAATGACTTTGGTTAAATGATATATGATGGAAATTGCTACAGACAGAGAACTTATTAAGAAATTAATTGCTCGCGATGAGCAGGCCTATGAAAGATTGCTTGATGAGTATGAAGCTCCTGTTTATCGTTTCTTTTACTATTCACAAGGCAATCATCAAATCGCACAAGATCAGTGCGGAGAAACTTTTGCCAGATTTGTTGCAGCAATCAAAAATTTCAAATCTGACAACTCACATAGCTTAAAGGCATACATATTCGGGATTGCAAGGAACGTACTTTTAGAAACCTTACGCAGGAAAAGGCTAATTCAAGAAGATGCCTGTTCACTTGAAGAGATGCCAAGCAATAAACCCTCTGTTTTTCAGGAAGTTTCATCACCAGATGAACTTAAATTTGTTTTGAATATAATTGGACAATTCAAAGAACCAGAGAGACAGATTTTACTCTTAAGATTTATCGAAGGCTTAAAACTCGATGAAATAGCAAGCATTATGAAGATGCCGCTAAATTCTGTCAAAAGCCACGTTCATAGAAGCAGGAATAAATTATGTGAGATGCTGTCAAAAAGCAGTTCCTCTGAATAGGAGGTTTAAAACCATGGATAACAAGAATGACGAAAAAAGAAACGAAGCATTAATTCGAGAGTTTGCAGAATCATCAAAAGAACTCAAAACACCTGAAGGATTGAGAGACTCAAATCGAAGGTATATCAATGAAGCAGTATATTCTGCGAACGCTGAAAGAAGAAAAACTCCAGGCTGGTTAAGAAAACGAATTTCTGTCCCTTTTCCAGTTGCGGCAGGATTTTTGGTTATTTTCTGCCTTCAGCTTACTCTGCAGTTTATCAATCTAACAGCTTATTTCAAAACATCCAAATCAACCGTATCTGACAAAACAGATTCTACAGGCCTGGTAGAAAAACCGTTACAACTCCATTATTCTGAACAGAATGTCTATGTCGCCGGGATGGGGTTTGTAAAAAATTGATTTTTTTTTATTGGAGAATAATTATGAAAGCAACTAACAAACATAATATTCACAAAGCAAAACTGATTCTGTCTGTTTTTTCAATTATTGGCCTAACAACGGCCTGCCTTGCCTCACTATCTACAGAAGACAAGATTTATAAGCATTATGCCGTGGATATCAATCTCTTCTCCATGGACCAAAGTCAATCGATGGATAGCTATAAGTGGTATGGCAGTGGTTATAGCGGATCGGATGGCAGCGTGGGCTTAGGTTGTCATGACGATGCAAGAAGTTTCAGGATTAAAGTCGCCGGCAAGAATAGAAAAGGACGTTTTGTAGTTAATGTCAGCATTGTACCCGGTAAGGATGATTCCGCTACCAAAAAGGATTCTTTTGAGGTTGACTTTACGGATTTGAAGGCAAAAAGCTTCGAGTTGGCTAAGAATGATGATGGTCGCGTATATATGTTGAACCTTACACCGGGCATAAAGATTGTTGATAATCGCCCCAAAAGAGCTAATGATACTTCGTTTAGATTCAGTAGATGGACTTTACTCGATTCGATGGTGATTTTCAATGACAGCGTTTATGCAGGGAAAATAGGTTGCAGTGGAGGCCCTTTAGCTTATGTAAGCTATCCTGGTTTTGCGAAGGTCGAATTTGCGCTTGAGCCATTTCGCGGCGCTAGGCGTTTGGGGACTCTCAAAGATGGCAAAATTCAAATACGTTCTGAAGATGGACAATCTCTCGATATATATGGAGTAAAGAATGGGGTCCATCGGATACAATTACCGGGAGGTCCCTATGAAGTCTGGGTCCGCTGGCAGAATTTACCCGAAGAAGCTAAATTTGAAGTTCCTCCAAAGGAAGAGTGGATCCGCATGGTAAAAGCCAGGTTTGCGGAAATGGGTAATACCCCACCGACTGATGAAGAATTAGATAGAGGTTATGAAAGAATCAAATATGAGAAACACTTTCCTTTAAGCAGCGGAGTAGGCTCAATTAAGCAAATCGATAGAATCGACGAGTAAGTACATGCGTTTTTCAAACGAAAAAGGGGAGACAGTTTGAGGAAAAAGCTGTTTCCCCTCCTTTATTTGTTGCTAACAGCCAATAGATAGCCAAACACAGTTTTTCGCAACATCCAACAAGTCGTAGTCGAGACGCCGATTTAATAACCGCATGTTAAATATACGTAAGACCAAACAATAGCAAGTGTTTTTTTCCTTCTGAATCCGTGTCTGTAATAACTGAGGCCCAGTCCGGCGAATTTATCGATGTGAAAGTTGTTGGCACAAAAGATTATGATTTACTCGTTGAGCAAATTTTAATACATAAAAAAGGCCTCTGCGCAGAGAACGCAGAGGCCAACTCGGAAAGAAACTTATATGCACCCCCCCTTAGGTCTGGGATAAAGTCTTCACTTCATGTGAATAACTTCATTAGCATTAGTATTGCTCTTTCCTTTCCTTTACATTTAAAGTTTAATATCAAAACCTTAAAGAGCCAAATCAAGACAGCAGCATTTTTGCTTTATTTTAACAGCCCGATAAAACCGGAGGCCCGCGAAAATAAGGGCTAAAAAAATCGATCGACGGCAGGAAAAATCTGAGAAAAAAATCATTTTTTCCATATGGACCTATAAATTTGTGCCCTAATCCACTGTTTTTAGCCTGTTAAACGTCTTCGATTTTGGCTTTGTTTTTCAGGGCGTCTATAAAATCATCGATAGCTTTGCTCCGCATCTGTTCCTGGAGGGCGCTTACTATCTGGTCCTTTACTTCTTTAAGCTCGGCTACGGCGGCCGGTTTCCTGTCGTACGCCTTGGCTATGTGAAAGCCGAAACGGGTGCGAAAAATGTCGCTGACGTCTCCGACGCCCAGATTAAAAACCACGTCCTCGAACTCTTCCACCATTTGCCCCTTTACAACATAGCCCAGGTCTCCGCCGCTGTCTGCGCAATCGGTATGTTTATCAACCACCACCTCAAAAGAGGCGCCGTTTTTCAATTCATCATGCGCTTCTTTTATTGAGTTATAAGCGGTATCTTCGTCCGTCTGCCAGTTTACATATTTTACTATGTGCGCCACCCGGGCACTCTCGCCGGTCTTGAACTGCTCGGCATTTTTCTCGTAGTATTGCTGAATATCAGCCTGGGGCGGGTCAGGTAAATCTTTACAGACTTCGCTGAGCGTCTGCTCGACTCTCATCTGCATCTCGATCTGCTCTTTGATACCTGCGTCGTCCTTGACACCAAGTGCTTTGTAGAGCTGCTCCGGGTCGGTGTATTGCTCTTTTGTCTTTGCCAGGGCGGATTCGATTTCGGTTTCGGGAATTTTTTCGCCGTTCTTTTTTGCCTCCTGATTGATTAGTACTCTTTCAATCACGTTCTGTTTGGACCAGTCAAACAGTTGCGCTTCGCGCTCTTTGGGGTCCTGGTCGGAAAAGACTCGTTCATAATCCGGTCTTAAGCGTTCAGCCTCCTGCTTTATCGCCGAGTCTTCAATTTTTTCACCATTAACAATCATAGCCATTTTTTACCTTTCATATTTTTTTAGCCCATTCATAGCCGAAGTACATAGTCCGCACAGGCCGGGCGGCAATCTCTTTAATTTTCAATAATCAATTTTACCCTTTTGCTTTGGCGTACCAGTCGGGGTCCTTTGCCAATTTTTCTCTTGCTTCCAATGTCATCATCTCGAAGGCCGGGTGAGTGCTCTCCCAGGCCCGGTCTCGAAATGAGCTTTGCCGCATCTTTTCAACCTCCGGTGCAACCTCGTCAAAATAACTGCCGTAAATATGCAGCGAATCGCTTATATCAACGTATCTACCCACTTTTACCGGCACGCCGGTTTTTTCGGCTATTCCTTCGGCGATTATTTTTTGAAGGTCGGTCAGGGCATAGACATTCATAAACCACGCCTTGTAGAGGTCTCTGCTGCGCCAGTGGGTGTTCATATTGAGCGAAAGGCTGCCCGCTTCGTTTTCGAGAAGCCGGCACCATATTCTCTGAAGGCAGGGCGGGTCGTCCGTTACCGGGTCAGCCGTCGGCATCCAAGTTATCGCCTGAGCCCTGCGGCTGTGCCCGGCCTGCGAAAGGTAATCGATAATATACTGTATCTGGTCCACTTTCCTGAACGGTTTCGGCGAATCGGCATCGCGTATGTCTTCGGCCGGACAGTATGCGAACAAACGTTCGTGATATGTATAAGTCCACTTGCCCGCGGCAGGGGCAATCCAATGGTCGTGGATGCCGTTGACCACTTCCTGCCGATACGATTCAAGCTCCTCAGGCCCACCCGGGAAGTTCTTGTGAATCCTCGGCTCGCTGAACGGGTCATTAACGGTAATCATAACGGTTGCGTCTCTGCTCGGCGGGTCTTCGGGCTTGTCGTACTGGGTCTTGACCTCGAAGCCGTTGTCCCATACAGACAGGACGGCCTTCTCCCAGGCTTCGGGCAGACAGTCAGCGGTTATGGAAATCACAGGTATATTAGCGGTAGATACAATTGCAGCCATTTAACGGGATTCCTTTTTAATCGTGAAAGGTTTGGTTCCAGGTCTTGATTCGGCAAACATGCTGACGTCTTTTTCTTCTTCGGTGACATGGTATCGTTTCTGATATCTTTCCGGTAAATCAGCGAGCATCTGTTTGGCACTGTAGGCAAACCAACTGTCCGGCCACCTCCGAATTATTTTCCGACACAGATCTACATTGAGCTGCTTAAAACCGGTCATCGGTAACCGGCCTATGCTGCGTCCGGGAACGGCCACTTTAAGGAGCCTATCGGCCTCTATTTGATCTATCTCACCAAGCTCCTTGAAATACAAAAGTGTCGGCTGGGCCGGTTTGGGCGACGGCGGAACAGCCTGAGTTGCTGTTTGGTTCTCTATCGGCGGGGCTTGTTTAGTGGTGGGTATTTGACTTTGAGGATCCTGTGCCTGGGGTTCGGTCAAAAATCTTTGCTTGTCTTCTTCGACCTGGTCGTCAAAGGTCTTTTGAGGTTCTTTAGGTTCCGGTTCAGGGAGCTGCGAATCGGTCCCGGACGTAAAAACGCTTATCAGGATAATAATACCCACAACCAATACGGCCAGACCCATTATTTTCAGCCAAAACGTATTCATAATTATCCCACCCCTTTTCCAATTGATAATTGATTATTGACTACCGGTTATTTATAATCGATTTTAGCGTTTAGTTTTGTTTTATCAATAGCCAGTTGAAAATAATAAATATCAGAGGTCCGCCTCTGGCGGAATCAATTGCAGATGTTTACAGGACTTATAGAAGCGGTTTGCAAAGTAAAGTCGGTTCGCCGAAGCGACAGGGCAATGCTGCTGGCTATAGATTTGGGCAAGTTGGCCGAGGACAGCGGAATCGGAGACAGCATAGCCGTAAACGGGGTCTGTCTGACTATCACCAGGCTCGAAGGCAGTGTTGCTGCTTTTGACGTGAGCGCCGAGACATTGGCAAAATCGACCCTTGATAAATTAAGCCCTTCGTCGGAGGTCAATATCGAACGCGCCGTCAAAGCCACGGACCGATTCGGTGGGCATTTTGTTCAGGGCCATATCGACGGCACCGCAACGATAAAAGCAATCGACAGGCACGGAAAATTTGCCGAGATAAAATTTGCCGCAGAGCCCGAACTGCTCGATGCGATGGTGGTCAAAGGCTCGGTGGCCGTCGATGGAATTTCTTTGACGATAGCAGGTATGGACCGGAACAGTTTCACCATCGCTTTGATACCAGAAACACTGAACAAAACTACTCTAAGTAAAGTAAAAATTGGTGATAAGGTAAATATAGAAACTGATATAATTGTAAAGACGATAAAAAGGCAACTTGAGAAGATTTTGCCACAGACCCAGTCCCTAACAGCCGAAAAACTAAAAGAATTAGGATTTTAAGCAACACATGACTAACAACGCAAGCCCGGTCCGGAACACTGAACACTATTATGAAAACCAACGGCAATAATTCGATATCCGAGCAGCCGGTCATCGGCATAACGATGGGTGATGCGGGGGGTATCGGCCCGGAGATTATCGTTAAGGCGCTGGCCGATCCGAATATCCGGCGGGCTGCGAAATTTATTGTCTTTGGTATGAACGAACAGCTTTGCTACGCCGCGGACGCCGCTGAGATTGAGCCGTTCTGGGGACGGCATCAGCACGAGAAAATCAGCCGGGAATATCCGTATAAAGTTGTCGTAGCCGATTACGACGAGTATTCCGTTCCTTCCTGGGTCAAAAGCCCGAGCAGGGCGGCGGGCGAGGCATCAATAAGATTCTGTCTCGATGCCGTTGATGCGGCCCGAGCCGGCCTGATAGATGCGGTGGTGACTGCGCCAATCAGTAAGACAAGCTGGAAGCTGGCCGATGCCGAGTGGCCGGGCCACACTGAAATGTTAGCCGCTCGCTGTAAATCCAAACGTAAGGTGATGATGTTTGTCGCCGGGCCGTTGAAACTGGCGCTGGCAACAATCCACGAGGCCCTGTTCGACGTCAGGCACAAATTTACGATTGGCTGTGTCTTTGAGCCGATAGATTTGCTGAATGATGCTTTGAAAGAATACTTCGGCCTTGATAATCCCAGGATTGGAGTTGCGGCGCTGAATCCTCACGCGGGTGAGGAAGGTCAATTCGGCGATGAAGAGAAGCGTATCATAGCGCCTGCTATTTCGTTAGCACAGAACCAGGACATAAACGCCCTTGGCCCGTTTTCGGCCGACACCCTTTTTCTGCGGGCCGTTCATGGTGAATTCGATGGCGTCGTCGCGATGTACCATGACCAGGGGATGATACCTGTGAAGCTGCTCAATTTCGGGAAGGCGGTCAATATAACCATCGGAATTCCGATTATAAGAACTTCACCCGCTCATGGAACGGCTTTCGACATCGCAGGCCAGAACATTGCCGACCCGGCCGGGATGAAATCAGCCATAAACACCGCAATAAAAATGGCAAAAACGAAAAAGGCTCGTGAACTTGCTCACGCCAACACAACGAACACCTAAAGCCAATGCAGACAAAACGGCAAATCCAACAGTTGCTTGCGTCGGCGGGCGTCCGTCCAAATAAACGGTTTGGCCAGCATTTTCTCATTGATTTGAATCTGATGCGGCTGCTGGTCGATTCGGCGAATATCGACAATAATGATATTGTCCTCGAGGTCGGCTGCGGCACAGGCTCTCTAACCGGTGAGTTGATTGAAAGAGCGGGTATGGTTATTGCTGTTGAGCTTGACCGAACCCTGGCAGGGATTGCAAAAAGCAGCCTGGCGAATGCAGAAAACATAGAGCTTATCAATACCGATATTCTTGAGAATAAAAACAACCTAAGCCCTACTGTTATCAGCGCGCTGGAGTCGGCCCGTGAAAAGTATAACGGGCGAGTTCTGTTAGTAGCGAATCTGCCGTACAATGTCGCCTCGCCGACAATGCTGAATCTGGTTACGGGTCCGGTGGCTGCTGATGCAATGTACGTTACCGTTCAAAAGGAAGTTGCCGACCGAATGACGGCGGTACCGGGTTCCGGTGATTACGGTACCCTGAGTATCTTCCTGAGTGTCGCCGGCGATGTAAAAACTATACGGATTTTAAGGCCTACGGTCTTTTGGCCTCAGCCGAAGGTTGATTCAGCGATGGTCAGCTTTTTCCGCAAAGAAGAGAAATTCAGGCGTATTGAGAATATTGACTGCTTCAGTGAGACAGTAAATCTTTTTATGGGTCATCGTCGCAAGACTCTTACGGCCTGCAGCAGATTAGCTCGCGGCAGACTCGCAAAAATCAACAACTGGCCCGAAATCTTCGAGCGGTGCTGCATCGACCCAACAAAACGTCCCGAACAGCTTAGCAGCGAAGACTACATAGCCATCGCAAACCTGTGCTGCAGCAGTCTTGCATAGGCTTGATTAGAGAGTGAATTATTTTATATTACGTTGTGTAAAACCGTTGATATTGGCGAAAAAACAGTTTTTTCGTAGACTTAATCGGATTGATTGTTGTATAATATCAGGGTTATGGACATATCTAAAAGACAGGTTATTCTCATAATAAACTACCCGATTTTTGTTTAAATTTTCAATCAAATTTAATCTTGCAGAAAATTAAAATTTAAGTTATAATAGAGCGTTCGATAAAATCGGGCTGAATTGGTGCAAAAATGCTGAATCTGTGGAACAGTTAGTTGCTCTTGCGCATCGTTAATTAAGGTCGAGAGAACATTAGTAGAAAGTTGAGGAGTGTTATTATGGGCAAACGAAATAGAGGATTTACATTGATCGAGCTTTTGGTGGTAATCGCTATAATTGCGGTATTGATGGCCATCCTGATGCCGTCCCTGAATCGGGCCCGTGAACAAGGCAAACGTTCGACCTGCCTGAGCAATCTCAAGCAATTAACACTTGCGTGG
>JABMRO010000138.1 GCA_013202635.1 Planctomycetota bacterium | reverse complement strand
TGGTAGACACGCGTGGTTTAGGACCACGTGCCTTCGGGCGTGAGAGTTCAAGTCTCTCCCGCGGCACCAAAATTAATTTAATCAACAAGGCGCTATTTTGGCGTCTTTTGTAGTTATGAAAAAACATCGCGATTCACAAAAAAGATATTACGACACAAATGAGGTTTATTTTATTACAGTAAAAACATATAATGATTATCCATATTTTAAGGAGAATTTTTTTTGCGATTTGTTAATTGAAGAGATCAAGTTGAGTAAAAAGATCAAGAAATTTAATTTGTTGGCGTTTTGCATATTGTATGATCACATGCATTTGTTGGTACAACCGGGGGAGGAATACAATATATCAAAAGTGATGCAGTTTATCAAACGTCATTTTACGCGAAATGTTAATTATATAATGGGTTATAATAACGAATTGGATCCCCTCCACGAAGGCGACATTGGCCAATGTCGCCTTCCGAAAGAGGGACAAGATATGATCAAAGAGTTTATTATTAAAGTTAAAAATTACCGTAATCAATTCGTCCAAAAACACGGCATCAACCAAACATCAATACCCAAATTCCGTTGGCAAAAATCATATTACGATCATATAATCCGTAACGAACGCGATATGGAATATCATTATGAATACACAACATACAATTTTCAAAAACATAATTTGCCCGATGATTGGCAATATACGTCGTTGAATTATGAAGATATCCTTGACAAAATTTAGTTTTTATGCTAATGTGCTAGGAAATCAAGTCAATAAGTAACTTGATATATACACAAGTCGCGAATCACAACAAGGAGGATCACAATGCCAACCGATACGAAAAAAAATGCTTTCACCGTGGAGCGGGTTTGGGAAAAACTACAAACCCATCAAAAGCTCATTCTTGAAGAACTGCTCGCCGAAGGAGGCAAAAAAAAGGCAAGCCGTGTTCTGAAAAGTTTCCAGGGTCAGTTTCCTGGACACACCATCGATGATGCAGAAGCTCTCGACACCTTACGAATGTCGAATACCGAGGAGATTTTGGCCGCTATTTCTTTCCAAAAGGCAGTCGTTTCTCTCACGGAAGAAATCATGGCCGATGAGGATATGGCCCGAACCGTTGTCGAGATGGTTACCGACTACATGGATGAAGAATTACGAAATGGTCGTACAGATGGCGGCTACAGGGCTTCCGCCGAAAAGCATATGGATAATGGCGAAACGGCCTCTTGGGTCATAACCCAGCTCGACCTCGACATGCTTGCGGACATAGCTATGTCCCATTTTCACGATTGCTCTTTCGGTACCGGGATCATGTCCCTCGCCACTCGCTGGGAATACATAGACAAGAAATAAGGCGACGAAACGCATGCGATCGCCATAACTCGAAACAACAGACAGGGGCCGCCCGACGCAGGACGGCCCTTTTTTCTTTTTCTAAATTTAGCAAAAATCATCAAAATAATCATCAAAAATAACTATAAACAGTCAAACCCTTGACAATAGGGAAAAAATCATATATAATGTAGATGTATTAAGACCTTATCCCCATCATATTAATAATTAAAGATTGACGGGGATTCAATATAAATATAAAATCAAATCTAGTATTTATGCAAAAATTTAAATTAATACTTAAACAGCCAAGCGGATGACCGTATAGTTTGTGTTACTTTGTCGATGCCGCTTGGAAGAGCGGCTTTTTTAGTTCCCAGGATTCGGCGGATTAATAGATCAATCGAATTTTGAGAGTTAAGGAAAGCACCTTTACAAATATATAGACCACAAAAAATAACGAGCAAACATAATATCTTTAGCGATAAAAAAATATAACAAGATTATATAGGATATATAATTCTTGTGGTTACATATTCGTTAAGGGCATATGGTGGATGCCTCGACATTAAAAGACGATGAAGGACGTAGCAACCTGCGAAAAGCTTCGGTGAGGTGGTAAGCAACCTTTGACCCGGAGATTTCCGAATGGGGAAACCCGATTCGATGGAAGATCGAATCATCATTGCCTGAATTCATAGGGTAATGAAGACAACTCGGCGAATTGAAACATCTTAGTAGCCGAAGGAAAAGAAAGAGAATACGCAATTTACATTGTGTAATTATCTTTTGATGATTACATGATTGTAGATTGTTCCATTCCCTAAGTAGTGGCGAGCGAAAGGGGAAAAGCCCAAATTCTGTAGACTATCTCTAATGTAGTTAGATTAATTCTCCGGAGTTAACCTAACTTATTAGAACTTTAAGGGTGCAAGCCCGTAATGTTTCCAGAACGTTGTAAGATAATTACATTTGAGCTCTTGCAAGATCAAGGTAGAGAAAAAATTTTAACTTTCCTAGTTGAATGCTTCTGGAAAGAAGCAACCATAGAAGGTGATAGTCCTGTAAGCGAAAGGAGTTATAGCTCTACGGTAATTATTCTTGAGTAACGCGGGTGCCGTGAAACCTTGCGTGAATCTGGCCAGACTATTGGCTAAGGCTAAATACTTTTAATGATCGATAGTGAACAAGTACCGT
>JABMRO010000137.1 GCA_013202635.1 Planctomycetota bacterium | reverse complement strand
TGTGAGCGTTTTTGACTGAAAATTTCTCGATTTTTCGGTGCTTAATACTGGATTCCGGATAATCGCAATTTCACTACCTGCCAATGACATATAGCGCGGATTAGGGATGGTTAATTTAGATGTTGGATGCTTACATGTACTGAGTTGCATAAAACCAACTACGGTTCAGTAAACCGTTTTGGGACCTGATAAGCGAAGTTTTTTTTACGTCGGATTAAGTATACGGTGGAATTGAAATGTATAAATCATGTAATTCTTTGGGGATATTTACGGCTTTAATTGGTCGCTCAAAAAAAAAATAAAAAAGTATTGACTTTTGTGCTAATATACTCTAATTTATAGAGTAATCAAATTTTTCAAGTTAATTTATAATTAGCAGGATTTAGGAGGTTTAACAAATGAGTAAAAAAGAGATAGAGCGGGTAAAAGAGGATATTGACATAATCAAAGAAGCGGCCGGACTTGAGCTACCATTTGGCTGGGAAGATGTATGGATACACCTTTATCTTATCCCTGTGGGTATATGGCTTGCAATATGGAGTTTCTTACCTTTTCAGCTTTCGAGAATATGGAGAATACTGCCAGTTGTTATCTTGGCTCCCATATTCGTGCTTTTACGAATCAAATACAAGCGGACTACGGGACGGTCTCCCATGAGAAGGCGGAGTTACAGTGTCGTGCTTTTTCTCACCCCCATCTCAGGACTATGTGCGTTTGGTTATTTCGTTTGGATCATAAGATCCGGGCATGACTTCTTTTTTGCGGTTGGTGGTATGTGGTTTTTCATGGGTTTGATGCTCCTGATATTTGCGTTTGCACAGCCAGGTCAGTTTTTTAACTTGGGCTGGGCTATCCCAATGATTCTGTGTGGAATCACTATTACCATTTGGCCAGTGTTGAACGTGATGGATACAAATGTGGGCATTGTACTTATTGTCGGCGGTTCAGCAACAGCTTTGGTCCAGGCATATCAACTTAAGAGGAGTACAAGCAAAAATGGCGCCGATTGATTTCAACGGACTTGATACTGCTGTTCATGGGCCAATACGACTTGGCACAATGACTGCCTTGCACATAGACAGGGAGCTTGATTTTACAACCCTTAAAAAACGTCTGCAAGTCACAGATGGAAGTTTAGGAATTCATTTGCAGAAATTGGAGGAAATTGGCTACATAAGAAGTAAAAAGGCATTTGTAAAGCGGCGACCCAAAACCACATATCGGTTGACAATAAAAGGCAAGAGAGCCCTAGCGAAATACTTCGAATCAATGCGGAAACTTCTTGATGCAGTAGAAGAAATAGGGTGATTACAATCTAAGTTAGAAATGAAAGGATTGAAAAAATTGCTTATCGATACGGAAATTAAAAACAGGCGGTCCTTTTTACACAGAGTATTGATGGATATATAGAAGAGGATGCTCCAGTTAGAGCATTTGTGTCGGCTGCGCGACACAAAAACTCGTAATTGATTAAGTAGACGGTTGAATAAAATGTATCAATCGTATCATTATTTTGAAGATACATTACCAAGTGAATCACCTGTTCGAATCTTATTGAAAACTTGCTCCAAATTAAAAAAAAAGATAATAATATTAGAGTTGTTATATAATTTAAGAAAAGTTCAGCGGGTGTCTGGATAAAATCTATCTTGGAAATATTTTTTAAATGTTCCTAAGTTTCAAAAAGTTCCGGCAAATCTTCCACCGTCTTCGTGGCAGGCATATAGAATTTGACCTCAAGCCCTACCAGAAATTGTTGACGAAAATCAATAGATATGAACATGAGCTTGAAACTATTGAAGACTCTCAGCTAAAGAAAATGTCTGCAGATTTAATCACTAGGGCTCGAGATGGTGTTGGCTTAGATGGTTTGCTGATTGAAGCGTTTGCCCTCGTTCGTGAAGCATCCAGGCGTGTACTTGGCTTGCGTCCTTTCGATGTTCAAATCATTGGTGGACTTGCTTTGCACCAGGGTAAGGTGGCGGAGATGCAAACCGGAGAAGGCAAAACGCTGGTTGCCGTATTACCGGCCTATCTGAATGCACTCACCGGCCGTGGCGTACACGTTCTTACATTTAATGATTATCTAGCGTGTAGAGATGCAAATTGGATGGGCCCAGTTTACAGATATTTAGGCCTCAGCGTCGGTTTCATTCAGGAAGGAATGAGTATCAGGGATAGACAAAAGGCTTATATGTCTGATATTACTTATGCAACAGCCAAAGAAGCAGGATTTGACTATCTGCGTGATCAACTATGTCTTAGTAAAAAAGACCTTGTCCACAGGCCCTTCCATTTTGCTATTGTTGATGAAGCTGATTCAATTCTTATTGATGAGGCCAGGATACCGTTGGTTCTGGCTGGAAGTACGGCCAAGCCAGAAACTGATCCTTATCGCATGGCCAGCCTTGTATGTGACCTCAAGTGTGGTATCGATTTCGACACCGACGAATATTCGCGAAACATTCATTTGACAGAAACAGGTTTGGACCGCATTGAAGCAATGTTGGCTTGTGGTAGTTTGCATGACCCCGAAAATCTTTTGCTGCTCACTGAACTGAATCTTGCACTCCATGCGGAAGTGCTTCTTCGTCGCGATGTCGACTATATTGTAAGAAACGGAAAAGTGGAAATCGTAGACGAATTTACCGGCCGAGTTGTAGAGGATAGACACTGGCCAAATGGCCTCCAAGCTGCGGTCGAGGCCAAAGAAGGGCTTAAGCTTCAGTCGGAAGGCATGATACGTGGCTCGATTACACTAATACACTTTATGCAGTTGTATCCGAAGGTCTGTGGAATGACAGCTACTGCCCAACCAGCTGCCGAGGAATTCAAAGAATTCTATGATTTGAACGTCGTTGTGATACCTCCTAACCAACCGTGCATCCGAATCGATTACCCAGATGTTATTCTTACACATAAAGAAGCGAAGAGAAAAGCTTTGATTGAAGAGATAGCACGAGTCCATGCTACAGGACGTCCGGTTCTTGTAGGAACAAGTAGTGTTGGAGAATCAGAACAACTCGCCACAGCACTGCGAAAAGCAGGTGTTGCATCTCAGATTCTCAATGCAAAAAATGATGAACTGGAAGCAAAGATCGTGGCCCAAGCAGGATCGCTGAATGCTGTGACGATCTCGACAAACATGGCAGGCCGTGGAACCGATATTCATCTGGGAGGTGACCAAGAGCTCGAACGCCAAAAAGTCTATAAACTCGGCGGCTTATATGTTATTGGTACAAATCGTCACGAGAGCCGTCGAATCGACAACCAATTACGGGGTCGAGCTGGACGTCAGGGAGACCCTGGAACCTCTCGATTCTTCGTTAGTCTGGAGGACGACTTAATTGACCGGTATGGAATTAAAGAACTGATTTCACCTAAGCATCGTCTTGGTAAACAGAATAAACCTATTGATGATCTGGTAATTGGACGAGAAATTGCACGAGCACAACGAATCATTGAGGGTCAGAACTTAGAAATTCGACAAACCCTTTGGAAGTATTCATCGGTTATTGAGGAACATCGCAAAATTGTTCATCAAAGGCGTGAGGATGTCTTACTGGGAAAATCTCCTTTACGACTACTGGCCACTCAGGCCTCGAGACGTTATTCAGATTTACATTCCATCTTTGGGGAAGAAATCCTGCAAAGGGTAGAAAAACAAATTACTCTCTTCCATATCGACCGTTGCTGGGCCAAATACCTTGCTCGCATTGCCTATATTCGTGATGGTATCCATCTGTTTAGTTTCAGTGGACAGAATCCATTGGATGAATTCCACAAGATCATTGCAGAGGACTTTCAGAACTTGATACAAACAATCGATGATGAAGTCGTAAAAACTTTCGAATCTGTCGAAATCACAGAAGATGGAATTGATGTGGAAAAAGAAGGTCTCAAGGGGCCCTCATCAACTTGGACATACCTTATTAATGATAATCCGTTTGGTGATTGGTCAGAGAGATTTTCCAAAGGCTTTTGGAAGATCGCACGAAAAGGCTTGGGATCACTTTGACCAGCAAGTCTATCTGCCAAGATCGAACGACGCACGTATCACGTGTCCGTGTATCTTTTTTCAAGAGCTGCAAAACACCCTCATATACATGGTGACATTATGACACCAAAATGACACCACAAATATCAATTTTGCCTATATCGCGTCCGAATAAATGCCAATTTTTTGTGAAAATACAGATATTTGTTGAAATTTTTAGTGTGTAATCGGATTAAGTATCCGGATGAAATGAGGTACTTAGCTGTGCGGGTCAGGAAACCGATGCAATCTTTTAGTTCAGATCAATTTCCTTTTTTCAAAATAGCTTCCAGTACGCTGCGTATCTTAGGTGAATTCGGGTCAATCTTTATAGCAGTGTTAAGCTCTTTTACTGCCTCGGTTCTATTGCCTTTTTTATCCAACATAATACCCATGTTGCAATGCAGAATTGCGCTGTCCGGGACAAAAAGCAAAGCCTTGCGACATACTTCAATCCCCTGGTCAATATTGCCGCGGTTGTACAATATTTCGACCAGATCATTATATGCTGTTACATGAGTCGGTTGTAACTGCAGAGTTTTAGAATAATATTCGATAGATTCATCAATCCTGTTCTGTTTATGATATGCCCATGCCAGGTAGTAATGTGCATCAATACAGGTGGGTTTGATTCGTATCGCCTCGAGATATTGAGCGATAACTTTGTCAATATCACCCAGTCCACGTGAGACCGCCCCCAATGCGGTGTTCACTAAATAAGAATGCGGCAAATACTTTCGCACCAAATAAGCCTGTTCGGCCGCAGCTTTATAATCTTTCAAACCTTCGGTTAATAATTTTCCATAATTCCAGTGTAGTCGCCAGTCCGAAGGTGATTTCTGAATCGCCTGACGATACTGTAGTGCAACATTTTCAAGGGCATCGGGAACAAGATACATTTTCAAGTTCTCGATATTCCGCTCCATTTGTATTAGGCGCTGCTGCCGGTAAAGCTGGTTTGTGAACGGCGGAGTTTTGATAAAGCCGTTAAGGACTTTATCAGCAATCCGGTATCTATCCCAACCAGTACAGGCCAGGCGCTGGGCACAATCGTCTTCGGTTAATATTTGGTGTTTATCAGCTCGCTGAGATTTTATCAAATGTGGAGGAAGTATCTGCTGTACTTTTTCAAAAAGTACCTTAGCGAGAAAATAATTACCTTTGAAATTCAAATGTACATGCTCATAAAACAGTTCTTGCCCCGGAACTGCATGGGGGCTGTTTCTTTCAAAAACCTCAGTTGTGTCTATCAGGTAAATAC
>JABMRO010000136.1 GCA_013202635.1 Planctomycetota bacterium | reverse complement strand
GGTAAAAATGGTGAATTGAGGATTAAGATTTGGCCCGGTGAATGGCCTCGGGGATGAACAAGCGATGGTTGATGAGTGAAAGGATTAATGTATGTGTCCAGATGCCAGGTGTGTTAGATTGAACCAATAGAGGACAAGTACGGTAGCCGAAACGGCTATGCCTGCTATGGCCAAAATCATATTGGTTAACCTGATGCGGCTTCGGAGCATTCGTATAAGGGCCACAATACCGGCCACAAGTGCGCCTGCCGGCAGAATGGTACAAAGACTGTGAACCACTCTATAACCTCGTGTCTCGGCTATGAGTCAGGCCGGGAGGGCCTGTACGGCCTCGATTCTGCGGATTGACAGTATTACAGCGATAATTGCCAGAATGCTTAGAACAAGTGATGCTACGGCCAATATGCCTGTGTGCGGCTTTGGGTGCTGCGTATTGTTATCTATTTCACTCATACTTTCACGTTCCACAATCGTCTGCTTTGATTAGGTCCTTCTAATAACTACTACTGTTAACTCAACTGCTAACTCAACTGCGATGTTCGGACAGTTAATTGATTCCGTCAAACGACGCCGGATTTTCGTTCCGTCTAAAGCCGGATCTATGATATTGATTAATGATTATTGTCGAGCGGAAAAGCATACGCCGGATGCGTGATATGATCGTGCTGAACAGAGACTCGCAGGGCGGCAAGCAACATGTTATTTGAAGGGAAATGCGGGTTTACAGAGAAACTTTGTGCATGTGAACGCATTCACAAACGTCTAAATTAATATAAAGTTTTTAAGAGTTAGCTTTCGCACTTTTTGCATTGTGTTAAATTGGGAAATTATGAGCTTATGAGCCATTTCGCGACAATCTGATTATTTTTGTAATGTTCGAACGATTTACCGAACGTGCATAAAATACCAAATTATTCGTAAGTCCTTATTTTGCAAAGGATTCATCTAATAAAAAGTGCAAAACTCAACTAAGACTAATTCTGATTAATAAATGCGCTTTATAAATAATCCAAGGTTTCCAAACTCATTTTACATAGCTATTTAAGCTGTTTTTCGTTTATTTTGATACAGGCTCTAAATTAATATAACTCCAACTTGCCGATTCGTGCTGTCATCCCTGCGAAAGCAGGGGTCCGGGAATGTAGGGGTAGATTGGATTGGCGCTCCTTCGACGTTGCTCCCCTCGATAAACTCGGGACAGGCAGGAAGAAGTTTTCGTATTGCGTATGTCGTATTGCGGATAGTTAAATGACCCCTTCCAAGAACAGAGCAGAATTTAGAATGAAGAATTTAGAAAGTAGGAGACGGAAGACGGACGAGATGCGATTTACTCGCCCAAGGCGTACAAAAAACCGATTGTGCGCAAGTATATTTTATTTCCGGCAACAGCCGGAGTGGCAAAAATCTTTTCTCCGAAATCGTTCCTCGCCAGAACTTTCAGTTTGTCATCAACCTGGATAACCGTCACGACGCCTCGCACGGAGGCAGCGATAATCTTCTCGCCGGCAATAATGGGTGATGCGGTGTATTGACCGGAAGCCCCGATTCGTTCGCGGAAGAGTTCTTTGCCGGTTGCCGCCTCCAGGCAGGTTAACAGGCCACCATCCCGCAGGAGGTAGAGTTTTCCCCGATAATAGAGCGGCGAGGGCGTCTCGGGAATGCCGCGCCGAATTTCCCAGGCCACATGCGATTTACGGGCATCCTTTGTCGCTCCGGAACGAATTGCCAGAAGGTTGGGTTGGCTATGGGCGGCGAAGCCTGACATCGTTTGCATCCATTCGGCTTCACTGATGATCCGGTTCTTGTCATGGTCGAAGATTTTCAGCAGAGTGTCCATGCTTCTGACCGGCAACCCATAACCGGGATTGTCTTTGGGCAACTCCGGTCGCTGTATAAAAGCAAAGCCTTTCGTCATTTCGTCGCGCTGTATTTGATTGTCGTGATTCCGGTCGAACTCCCCGACGGTGATCTTCCAGGAGCCAGCGGCATCCAACTTATCATCTCCGCGTCCACCAAGGGCCGCGGCGCCGGCAAACAGAAGCCCATCGCCGGTTACGGGGATACTTACTGTTTCCTGCGGAAAACCACCGGCCCACCATATCTCCTCGCCGGTGGACGGATCGTAGGAAGTCAGACGGCGGGAACCCAGCACGACAAGCTCTTCAGTGTCATCATGACGCCAGATCATAGGCGTTGACCAGCCGGCCTTGAACAACGATCTCGGCTGTTCCCATGCCATCTCACCGGTGTCTCGATGGACCGCCAGCAAACGGGAGGAACCGCCGTCGCCGTCCAAAACCAGGATTACTTTGTCTTCATACAATATTGGTGACGTTGCCATTCCATACTTGCTTTTCGGCGTGTCGATTTTACGCTGCCAGACCTCGTTTCCCGCATGGTCGTAACAAATCAGCCCGTAGGTCCCGAAATAGACATAAACATGCTTATCGTCCGCGGCCGGCGTGGAAGATGCGGGATTATTCAGTGTATGAAACCTTACCTTTGTTTCGGCCTGAACAACCTGTCGCCATAGGATTTTGCCATTTTCACGATCGATGGCTAACGTAATAAGTTCCTTTTTATTGGCTGGTTCACTGGCGGTAAGAAAGATGCGATTGTTCCAGATGACGGGGGACGAGTGTCCCGCGGGGATCGCGGCTTTCCATAGGACGTTCGATTCCGGACTGAAATGAACAGGAATGCGGCCCGCTTCCACTACCCCCTGTCCATTGGGGCCGCGAAATTGATTCCAGTTAACCTTTCCTCCCTCGCCGTTTGCTATCAGGTTGAACGAAAGGATAATGATCGCACAGATACCGGACTTTGCCGTTGCCTTGTATTCATGTTTGGATTGTATGGGCTCTCCTTTTTCTTATTCGATATTTCCCATATGAAAAAGCCTGGCTACACAACCAAATCCCCCAACCCTGCGATAATATCAAAATCATCTTCTAATTACAACCAATTGAAGCCTCTTTTTACAAATCCTGCTGCCAACAACGCCTCACTGCTGGTCGTATAGCCCATTAACACCGTTTTGCATATCCTCGGAAGGGGATTCCAGCAGGAAGTTTGCTCGTATCTTCTCAGAGAGAACCCCTTAATAAATTAAGGGGCTAAATATTTGGGAAGTTGAGAGATGCGAATTCGCCGTGGCAATACGGATTACGGATTTCAGATTCAAGATTTAAAATTAAGAGCTGCATACTTTCCGTGGAATTTACGGGCGGCTTTGTCATACGCTTTAGCGGCTTCTGTTTCATCGTGGAAGTAGCCAAGGTGGTGTGATTTTTTGTTGCAGGTAATCTGGGCGGCCCATTTTTTCTGTCTTTTGTGCCAGTGGACGCCTTTGTATTTTGAGGTTTTTTTAGCGGTCGAGCGGAGGTTTCGGCAGTTCTGGGCGAAGGTGCAGGGGCGGAGGTTTTCGTTTCGGTTGTTCAGGCCGTTATGGTTTATGTGGTCAACGACGAGGTGGTCGGGGGCGTTGGTTATCTGGCGGTGCATTTTGATGCTTTTGCCGTTTTGTTTGCGAACGGCGTAGTAGTTTTTCGGGGTGCCTTCAGCGAACCAGGTATATTGGCTCAGTTGGGGATAGTCTTCGGCATCGACGATTGCGAATTGGCCGCGGGTGAGAGGTATGAGGCGGGGTGCGTCATTTTGGTCGCCGGCGGCGCGTGAAGGGTAGAAGTTTGGGCATTTGTCGAGGAGGGAGCGGACAATCCAGCGGCCTTCGGAGCCTTTGTTCTGGCGGCAGATTAGGACGGCGCGGCCGGGGCCGGCGGCAAAGGTCGAAAAACAGCAATTGTCACATCTGGGCTCAGACATAAAAGAGAAAGTAAAAAGGTAAAAGTTAAAAGGTAAAAGAGCACAAGGCAAAAATAAATTAAGAATTTGAGATTTGATATTCTTTGGCTTTGCTTTCAAAACGCTTACAGATGATTAAGATCGTATGCCAGATTTCTCGACTCCGCTGCGCTCCGCTCGAAATGACACAAGGGGGAGAGAATTAACTCTTCGGGCGAATATTTTAATAGATCCTTCGACTCCGCTACGCTTCGCTCAGAACTGCCGGGGGTGATGGCAGCTTTAAGAGATTACAGGTCAGGTTTTGTTAGATGTATTACGTTATAACTCCATTTTGGGTGTATTATAACATAAATTGGGCGATTTTTCAAGAGAATTTTTGCGAGAGAAACGGTCAAAGACGGGCATTGACGTAAGCGGGCAAGGATGATATAATTGGTTTTTATGGCGGGGGGAAGAATTGTGGTGAGAGTAGCTCAGATGGTTAGAGCACTGGATTGTGGATCCAGGGGTCGGGGGTTCGAGTCCCCTCTTTCACCCTTTTTTCAAGTGCGATTGTGGTCAAGCACCCGATGCTGTCGAAGTTACCGGGGGTGATGATGTTATGAGGAGAGTTCGGCCGGAGTGAAGGATGGAAGGTAAATTTCATTTCAGGGCTTCAATAAGTATAAGAATAAGCAAATTATGGAAAGGAAAGCAAAAATGATGAAAAGCACGTCTAAATCAAACCTGTTGTTGAGTACTGTTTCGGTTTTGATTGTTTTGGTTTGTTTGGGGTATGCAGCGACGAGTGCGGAGGGGCGGGAATTGAACCGGCCGCCAAAGGGATTTGTTGCTCTGTTTAACGGTGAGGACCTTACTGGTTGGAAGGGACTGGTCGGCAGTCCGAAAAGCCGACGTGAAATGAGCCGGGAAGAATTGGCCGAGGCACAGGCCAAGGCGGATGAGGACATGCGGGTGAACTGGAAGGTGGTCGATGGTGCGCTTTTCTTTAACGGGAAGGGGCACAGCCTTTGTACGGCGAGGGACTACAGCGATTTCGAGATGTTAGTCGATTGGAAGATAGAGAAGGGCGGCGACAGCGGTATATATCTTCGCGGGTCACCGCAGGTGCAGATATGGGACACGTCGCTCAGAAGAGTCGGCGCGCAGGTCGGTTCGGGCGGATTGTATAATAACAAGAAGGGAGCTAGTAAGCCGGACAGGATGGCGGACAGGCCGGTCGGCCAGTGGAACACGTTCAGGATTATTATGAAGGGGGAAAAGATGACGGTGTATCTGAACGGTATTAAGGTGGTCAATAACGTGGTGATGGAGAATTATTGGGAGCGGGACAAGCCGATTTATCCGAGCGAGCAGATAGAGCTACAATCGCACGGCAGCCGGCTTTATTTCAGGAACGTGTTTATTCGTGAGATTACGAACGAACTGGCCGAGCAGGAAGAGGCAGACGGTTTCGAGCTGATGTTTAGCGGTAAGGACAATGACCTGAGCGGCTGGCAGGGCAATACGAAGGGTTATGTGGCCAAGGACGGTATGATTGTTGTAGAGCCGGAGCTTGGCGGCGGTAATCTTTATACAGCGAAAGAGTACGGCGATTTCATTATGCGGTTCGAGTTTAAGCTGACACCCGGGGCGAACAACGGACTTGGTATTCGCACGCCTTTGAATGTTAATGCGGCTTACGAGGGGATGGAGCTACAGATATTGGATAATACGGCGGATAAGTATAAGAACCTGAAGCCTTATCAGTTTCACGGCTCGATTTACGGTGTTGTTCCGGCGAAGGTCGGATTTCTCAAGCCTGTGGGCGACTGGAATTACGAGGAGGTCATCGCTCGGGGCAAGCAGATAACGGTCAAGCTCAACGGTACGACGATTGTCGATGCGGACATCGAGAAAGCCAGTACGCCCAAGACTATGGATGGAAACGAACATCCTGGTCTGAAACGGGACAAGGGCTTTATCGCTTTTTGTGGGCATGGCGACAAGCTGGCATTTCGCAGTTTGAGAATAAAAACTCTTAAATAGTTATAAGAAAACTATGCAAGGCAAAAAGGGAAGACGCAATGAACAACAGACGAAGCAAACGGGCAGCAACGATGAGCCGCAGGGAGTTTTTGAAGGGTTCGGCGGCTGTCGCGGGGGCGGCCATAGCGTGGCCGGCAATCGTTCCTTCTTCGGTGTTCGGTGCAGGGGCGCCGAGCAACCGCATCACGATGGGTTGTATTGGTCTGGGAGGTCAGGGAACGGGCAATATGAAGGGATTCAGAGGCAAGTCGAGCTGCGAGGTGGTGGCGGTTTGTGATGCTGATGCCGGACACTTGGAAAAAGCGCGTCAGATAGCGGGTCTTGCTCCGGCCTTTTCTTACACGGACTTTCGTGAAGTATTGGCCCGTGATGATATCGATGCGGTATCAGTCGCGGCGCCAGACCACTGGCATGTGCCGATTTCGATTGCGGCGGTACGGAGTGGTAAGGACGTATTTTGTGAAAAGCCGCTGACTTTGACCATAGGCGAAGGGCGTGTCCTTGCCGATGAGGTGAAGCGGTACGGGCGGGTCTTTCAGACGGGCTCTCAGCAGCGTTCGGGCAGCGAGTTTCGGTTTGCCTGTGAGCTGGTACGCAACGGCCGGATCGGCAAGCTGCACACTATGAGAGTCGGGATTCACGGTAATAACCGTAAATGCCCACCAACGTGGGAGGCCGAGCCGGTGCCGGACGGATTCGACTATGATATGTGGCTTGGGCCTGCGCCGTGGGAGCCATATACGACGCAGCGATGTCACTATCAGTTCCGATTTATTTTAGACTATTCCGGCGGGCAGATGACCAACTGGGGCGCTCATTATCTCGATATCGCGCAGTGGGGAAACGCGGTGGACGATACCGGACCGGTCGAGATTGTCGGCAGCGGTGATTTTCCAAAGACCGGACTGTTTACAACCGCTCAAAACGAGAACATCGAGTACACATACGCTAACGGCGTTAAATTATTTCTGAAAAGCAGCAGCGGGCATACACATTTCGAAGGGACGGAAGGCTGGGTTGATGTAACGCGCGGCAAGATAGACACCGAGCCGAAGTCGCTTCTGACGAGCAAAATAGGGCCGGATGAGATTCACCTGTATGAGAGCAACGACCACAAACAGAACTTCCTGGATTGCATTAAGAGCCGGAAGGATACAATCTGCACGGCGGAGATCGGGCACCGTACGGCCAGTGTTTGTCACCTGGGTAATATCGCGATGATATTGGGGCGAAAATTGAAATGGGACCCGAAGGACGAACGCTTCGTTAATGACCCGGAAGCAGACAAGATGAGAGCGAGAGCTTTGCGCGCACCGTGGAGACTTTGATAAAATTAAATACCAAAGCGTAAAATGTAAAATTAAGGAATCCCGGTTATGCTTTTGGTGATTGGCACCCTTTAGGGTGGTAAATTCCGCGTGTAAACTATCAACTATCATTGTAAAGCTCATTAGCCGCGCACAAACGGTAATTGTCAATTAAGAGTATATTGCCTATTTTAACAAGCTAAAACTGTCATTTTTCTCTTGTAAGTTCAACTTCAAAAGTGTAATTATTCTTTAGATTAGCGAGCGAGACATCCTAGATTTATGATTCAGGAGATGTAAAAGTCCTAAATTTTGAGGCAAAACCTATGTAAAACGTCATAATCAGATTAGCTTACCATAAAAAGATGATATGAAAGGCTAAAAAACTGGATAGTATGCTTGTTATTCTTCTGTATGTTTTCCTGTGGCTTATTGGAACAATCATATGTATCATTTTAATGGTACGTTGCATTCGCTTTGGGCGTAAGTTTGAACGGGAACTCCAACAAAGATATCCAGAGGTTGTAGAGAAACGTAAAAAGTTTACTGGGGGATATGCTTTCCCCGTAAGGTATGGCCCTCCTCTTGAGAATGACATGATAGACGAAGAATTGATTGACTTAAAAAGGAAAGCATGGTTTTCGTTCATTGGTTTGTTATTAGTTATGGGATTATTGTTGATTTTTTCCCTTTTATTTCATCTGATTCTGGAGTGAAGCCAATATGGGAAGTAAATGTAGGGTAGGGCAAGCCCCAACAAGACGATTTCGTTAGGATATGGCATTATGCCTAATTACATACGTGCCAAATTTGAGGGAGGGTTTTACTTTTTTACAGTTGTTACCTATAACCGTATTAAGTTATTCCGTTCGGAGCTTGCGCGTCGGTGCTTGAGAAACGCAATTCGAGAAACACAATCAAAACATCCTTATGAGACCGTCGCATTTTGTTTTTTGCCGGAACATTTGCATTGTGTATGGAAACTACCGGAAAATGATTCAGATTTTTCAAGAAGATGGTTATCTATAAAAGGATTGTTCAGCAAAGAATAGATACAATTGGTTGGACGGCAACAACAAGTACCAGAATCTCGAAAACGCAAAGGAGAGGTTTGTTTATGGCAGCGTAGGTTTTGGGAGCATAGAATCCGGGATGAGAATGACCTGCAGCGACATGTAGATTATATCCATTATAATCCTCTCAAGCATGAATTGGTTGGCAGAGTTGAAGATTGGACGTGGTCAACGTATCATCGATATGTCAAAGAAGGATTTTACGGCAATAGTAATGATTTCGAGGACGTTCTTAAAATTGCAGTAGAGGCTTTTGGAGAATAACAAAATGGTGGGGCAGGCCCCACCCTACAATTTTAAAAAAATAAACGTCTTTCACATTGTAAAGATTGAGATTGGCACGTCCGCCCCGACGAGCAAGCCACCAACTTACGATATCATCTTTAGGCTTGTAAATGTATGGTGCGGGGGTTATATTTTTTATCAGATTGTGTAGTCAGGGTTTGTAAGGAGTTTTTAAAGATGAAGACTAAACTCGTGGTTGTCGGTGCGGCCGGACGAATGGGCAGGCGGATTGTTGCTTTGGCCGTAGAGTCCGGGCAGTTCGATATAGTTGGAGCGGTGGAAAGACAGGGCCATCCGGATGTCGGTAAAGATGCGGGCGTTTTGGCGGGGGCGGGGCCTATTGATATTACACTGACTGATGCGTTTCCAACGGGTGGTGAGGTGGCTATCGATTTTTCCTTAGCTGAGGCGGCGGATGAGACTCTCAACTACTGCCTTGAGAATAAGGTGGCTTTGGTATCGGGCACTACGGGCCTTAGCAGTTCGCAGCGGGAAAAGTTCAAAGCGGCATCGGAGACAATACCGATTATATACGGGACTAATATGAGTGTGGGAATGAATGTTCTGTTTAATCTTGTGGGGAAGGTCGCGACGATGCTCGGGGATGAATACGATATAGAGATAACCGAGCAGCATCATCGCTTTAAGAAAGACGCTCCGAGCGGCAGTGCTCTTACGTTAGCTGAGAATATCTGCAAGGCGACAGGGAAGGACATCGACAAAACACTGACCCACGGCAGGAGCGGAGAGAGCCTGCGGAAAAAAGGCACTATCGGAATGCATGCGGTACGGGCGGGTGACATTATCGGTGTTCACTCTGTAATATTCGGGACATTGGGCGAGACGGTTACCGTCAATCATACGGCCAATAGCAGGGACACTTTTGTAAGGGGGGCGCTGCGGGCGGCGAAATGGTTGGTGGGGAAAGAGCCGGGCTTGTATTCGATGGCTGATGTTTTAGGGATTAAGAGCACATAACAAAATAACTCTGCATTCAAACGGCTTATTTCGTTTCTGGACGGCGTCAGGCTGCATCGACCATCAACTGATGGCCTGCTTCGCCTTCCTTGCCAGAAACAAAAACGCTCGTTTTCGGTG
>JABMRO010000135.1 GCA_013202635.1 Planctomycetota bacterium | reverse complement strand
TACGCCCGACAGGATTCGAACCTGTGACCTTCGGTTTAGGAAACCGATGCTCTATCCTACTGAGCTACGGGCGCTTTAATATTAAAACTGTAGGAATATAGCAATCTATCAGATGTCCTGTCAATCTCTTTTTAGGTCATGCATCGGAGTACCAAGTCTATTTTGGTACTATTTTGAAAGCAATATCATTTCCGATGTGAAGTGCATGGCCTCTGGTCGTTTTCAATTCCGGTATCGTACAGGTGAGTGTGCCGTTTTGGGATTTGATCGTTTGACTGTCCATGAATCTGCCTCGCCATGTCCGGTACAATCGAATTCCATAACTGCCTTCAGGCAAACCTGAGATTGTGAATGATTCGTTGGCTACACTCGTACGCGGATTGACAATCCAGCCGAAGATAAGATTATCGCTTTTCATGGCCCAAGCATCACAATTGCCAGCAGAAATCTTAGCGGGTTCGAGGTCAAGGTTTGCGAAATCAATATTCGAAACGAACCTTGAAAAATTAAGTATCTGGTTGGTTACGACACTGTCATTTAGGAAGTCAGAGTATGCCCACCAGAAAGGCGTGGTACATGATCCGTTTGAGAGGCTGACCCATAATGCATTGTGATACATAGCGAGGTATCCGGGCATGCCTGGTTCATAGTATGTAAGGTCCCAGCCACACTCACCGATTAGAGCCGGTTTGTTGAAGCCGTTCCAAAGGTTTTGTGTCTGGATTGCATAATTTTGGTAGCTGGTTCGAATCGGGCTTTCATCTTGCGGTCCGAGCTTGCCGCTTTTGGGCATTGGATGTCCCTGGGCTTCGTATATTTCGCGGGCGGCTATATCAAAGATTTTGTAACCTTCGGGCCACCATTGTCCTATTCCGCCGCTCTGGGTGCCTGTGGTGGGGCGACCATATGGGTCGTATTTATTGAAATAGCTGTCCATTTTTCGGGACCACTCTTCAGCTACGGCCTTATCGCCCTTAGTCCAGCCTTCGGTACCATTAATCTCGTCGACGATGAACCAGAGAAACAGCGCCCGGCTATAACCCCATCTGGCAATCATATAGCGGTAGAGCTGTTCCTGATATTTCCAGGCCTCTTTGTTGCCGTAGAAATCAGTAGCGCTGCTAATGAGACTGTAGGGATTATTTCTATATCTGGCATTGCCGCCGCCCCAGACCGCCATAGAGAGATATGAATGGAACCAGATGTTCCAGCTTATATGAATATTACGTTCTTCACACCACTGGAAAAGCTGGTCCATGCGGCCGCAGCGGTTCTGATCGTATCGGCCCAGGCCTGAGCCAATGGTTTCAAGAGGGGTCGGAAAAAAGCTGATAAAATTCACGCCGCGTTTTTGAAGATTGTCGAGTCCTTCTTCGGTAATTCTGCCTTCGTTAAATTGTTCGTAGCTGTCGTTATACCACAGGCCTACACCATAAAAAGAAGAGCCGTCATCATGCTTTAGGTATCGCTGGTTTTGTGCGATTGTGACAAATCCATGATGTGACGAATCTACGGCGGTGAAAGTACCTGTACGACTTTTTGCTGAGCCTTCGGAATCTTTGACAGATACTACATATCGCCAGGTACCTTGCTCTGTTGGAGAAAACCTCACCATCCAGAGGCTGGTCCAATTAGATGGATTATAGAATCCCCAGATTTGCTGTTTCCGGCCGGAAGGGGAGGTGAATTCTGCTGTGAGGTCAATCTCTTTGGAATTAAAGGGATTTGTATAAGCTGCTTTTATATCTAAACGCAGCTCGAATTTTTCATAAAGGCCAATTTCCCTTGAGTTTGCTCGAATTGATAAGATTGATGGGGGTTCGGCTTGCACCTGAGCTATAAAATTCAGATTAATCAGGCAGATGGCCAACACTATAAAATGCTTAGTTATTCTGTTCATTGGAATTTATACCTCCTGTGAAATATTGTCAACTTTATACATTTGATAATGGTACATGGGTTTACCTATTTTAGCAACACAAACAGTCTCAAACTTCGTGGTTTTCTCATTGGCTTTTTCGAAGCTATACTTGGCAGCGATTGGGTTTGAATTGGCTTTGTTTTGGCTTTAATTGGGTTTGTTTGGCTTTGTTTTTTCCGAATCACCAAATGTCCAATTACTCGTATTTGCTTGTTATAAAAGAGCTTAAGTTGATTTTCGCCTACTTGACTTTGGGTTTGTTTTGCATAAAAGAGCTGATTTGTAGAGCATTCTCTACAGATGTAGAGGCCCTCGAACTTTTCGCTCGGCCTCGTAATGACTCGGTTATATCGGATAAACACTAAGTCTGACAGTACGCCGTTATTCATAGTCGTTTTTCAGGATTAAAACGGTTAATTGGTTGTATGGCTTTGGCTTTCTGGCCTGAATTTCGCCTTCTGGCCCCCTGTTATAGGCCAAGGGAGCAGCACTCGGGGGTAAACTCTTTTAATTGATTATATATGCTAATTTGCTTACCACTTCTGTGGTTATGACTTGCATACTACGATGCTCTCGTTAGCCTGCTGGCTAACATATGCGTATTATACCAAATTTTCGTGGAAAAATCAATTTAAAAAGGGAAAAGAATGAAATGTTGTTCTTGATATATTTACATTAATAGTGTAATTATTCATTAGTTTGACGAGCGAGCTTTTCAATTGATTATTTGATGGAAAGAAGGCTTTTTCAGACTATATTTTGATAATCCAGTGTTATGTGGATTTAATTAGGTGGTTGTCCTATTTTTACTATTATCACAACTTAATAAGGATATGACGATGAAAATAAGTAAAAATTTATTTACAAAGACAAATATTGTTATTGTCTTGGCCATCACTTTCGTCACTGTTTGTTTAATATTGGGACCTCTGGGCGGTATCGGATATATTATGTGGGATGTCGAAAAAGGAAAACAAAGGGAGATTCGTCTTTTATGTGAGACGGATTATCAGACTCTATTGAGGGCTTGTAGAGAACTCTCAAGACGTGTCACCACAGGGGACCTGATACCTAACCACTATCGTGTCCGCCAGGACCCTCATCCAGAAGCTTCAAGCTTTCCTCAACCGATTCTTGATCTCAAGCCAACATATGTCATGATAGATAGCAAAAGGAAAGTGATGATAGAACTGCATGGAGGATTTCTTCATTATGGAGTAATGGCATATCCTGAGGATTACAAAGAGCCTGGTATCAATTCTAAATATGGTGACAAAAAGCTTATCGATGGACTATGGTATTACAATGAAGATTATGAAGAAAGTCCAAAGCTTCAGAAAAAGATTGACAAATTGATACAAAAAGGCAAAATGAGACAAATAGAGAAAAATGCAGCCAGTGTAAGCAATGAGGATGGCGCTCCTTAGCTGTTTACTTTCGATAACCATGACCCAAAGGGCGGTTGCGTTCTCTTGAACGACGGCACAGTAAAATTCATTCGTACAAAAGAACAACTTCAGCAGCTTCGATGGAAATAGAACCGACAAAGGTATAAAGATGTCAGCAGAGCTGAGTTAAGGTTCAGTGTTCACAATTAATGAACAGCCAGTAGAAAATTGAGAATTTAGAAGTAGGAATTTAGAATTTCAGATTCGTTGGCTTGCCTTTTAACAAATGTGCAATTGATTAATGTTGTATGCCAGATTTCTCCACTACGTTCGCTTCGCTCACTCCGGTCGAAATGACGTTTTCGTATTGCGTATTGTGTATGTCGTATTGCGTATAGTTAAATGACACCTTCCTTACGGTCGGTGCTCTGTAATGGAATAGAATAAAAGGTGGGGCAAGCCCCACCCTACGATTGTTTTGTTATTCAC
>JABMRO010000134.1 GCA_013202635.1 Planctomycetota bacterium | reverse complement strand
TATGATTTGTGCCGCCACGAAAGATTTTTTTGACATCCGTGGCACCTGGGACTCCTTCCGCTACGCCAAGCGCCTCTATTCGAGAATGGGTTTTGCAGAACGTATTGACCTTTTGGAAAACGACGCTCCTCACAATTACAATCAATTGCAGCGACAAAGCGTCGTAAGGTGGATGGCGAGATGGCTGCTCAAAAAAGATGAAGCGATTACCGAGCCGGATATCAAATTACTCACTGACGAAGAGATTAAATGTACTCCCGAAGGTCAGGTGATGGCCTTAAAAGGAGCAAGGTCAACTTATGATTTAAATCGAGATTATGAAAAGAAGCTGGCCAAACAACGTAAGAAACTATGGAAAAAAACACCTCAAAGTAAATTGCTTAATCAGATACGCACAATTGCCGGCATCAGCAGGCTTAAGGAGCTGCCTGAGCCAAAGGTCGAGGAGCTTGACGTTGTTGAACGAGACGGCTACCTCGCCAGGAAAATTATTCTTAAACCCGAGGATGGTATATATCTGTCGGCTCTGATGTTTTCGCCCAGGCAAACGCAATCTAAGGCAATAGTGTTATACGTACACGAAAAAGGCAAAAACGAAGATGCCGGTCCGGGCGGGCCTATCGAAAAGCTGGTTAAATCCGGACGGTCGGTCCTAACTGTAGATATCCGCGGAACAGGTGAAACCCAGCAGACGGGACAAAAGTATTTTATGTCATACTTCGGCTCTGACGGTCAGGATGTTTATACCGCCTACCTGCTCGGGCGTTCTTATGTTGGAATGCGCACCGAAGACATATTGACCTGTGCGAGATTTCTGCAGCAACGACAGGGCGGCCGCATTGATTTGGTCGCAGTCGGCCATCTCAGCATCCCGGCCCTGCATGCCGCGGTGCTTGAACCGGATATGTTCGGGTCAGTTAAACTTATACGAGGGCTTGTCTCCTGGTCGAATGTAATTGAATCAGGCCGGTCTCTAAATCAGCTTGTAAACACCGTGCACGGAGCATTAAAAGTATATGATTTACCAAACCTGACTGAAATTTTGGGAGATAATTTGACTATCGAACAGCCTCTCAATGCCCTGGGCGAACTGGTAAATAAATAATAGTTGAAAAAGCCTTTTATCCGTCGATTAATTTTTCTTTCAGCCAGGAAGCTGCTGGAGAATTAACTTTAATATTATGCCGGATAATACGCCGGGCTAAATCATTCTTAACTTTCCTGTACCCAGGATTATTGTATAGATTTTTAGTCTGCTCCGGGTCGTTGATACGGTCGAAGAGCATGTGATTACCTTTGGCTAATTAAATAGGGCGGCTGTATCCTTGTTCTTTATACTTTTCCAGCAGCTTTGTCAGCCGCTCAACGATTTGGGGATGTCTGCTCCATAAGTTGCTGCTTTCGGCTAAATCATCTTCCAGATTATAAAGCTGTCCGGCTGGCTCACCCGGTTTTGGCTCGATGTTTTGGGGCTTGGTGAAACCTCCTGAGCCGAGGCCGAGTATGAGCTTCCATTTTCCCTGACGGATGGCAAACATTCCTGAGAGGGAATGGTGCACAATAGCCTTCCGTATCGGCTTATTGAGCTTTTGACCCGACAGGGCAGGCATTATATTAAAACTGTCTTCGCCGGCATCATCAGGCAGTTTTGCCCCGACAATCGCCGCACAGGTCGCCAACAGGTCAGTAAGACAGATAATTTCATCGCTCGTCTTGCCGGCAGGAATTTTGCCCGGCCAACGGGCGATAAACGGCTCGCGATGGCCGCCCTCCCAAGAATCGGCCTTGATGCCGCGCAAATCACCATTGGGATAGTGACCGTAAATTTCTATAATCGAATATGGGTCCCGCTTGATCTTTGTCCGTCCCGGCGAGCCGTTGTCACTGGTAACGATAATCAACGTATTGCCGGTAAGTCCGTTGCGTTCCAGAGCCTTGACAACCTGCCCGACCGTCCAGTCAACTTCTACGACAAAGTCGCCATAACCGCCCGCTTTACTTCGCCCTTTGACAAAATCAGCCGGAGCGATGGGACAGTGCGGTGCCGGCAGGGGAAAATACATAAAGAAAGGTTTGTCCGGTGATGTATTAGTATGGTCGTCGATATACTTCACCGCCTTTTCAGTCAGTTTTGGAAGAACCTCCACATGCTTAAAGCCCGGTGCGATTGCTCCCGCCCGCCACCATCCGTCTTCACTGGCTTTGCCGGCTTCAATTGTTAATGTGGGCTTTTCCACCGGCCGGTCATTCTCGACATAGCAGTAGGGAGTCATATCCAGTGACGCGGGGATCCCGTAAAAATAATCAAAGCCAAGTGCATTGGGACCGGGAACGAGCGGTTTATCGTAATCCGTCTTTTTGTCGTTGCCCAAACCGAGATGCCACTTGCCGATACAAGCAGTGGCATAACCATATTGTTTTAACATTGAAGCAACCGTCATCCGCTTAGTATCGATTAAAGCCGGTGAATAACCGCCGAGAACGCCTCTTTTCAGCCTGCTTCGCCAGCAGTATCGTCCCGTCAGCACACCGTAACGGGTAGGAGTGCAGACGGCAGATGGAGAGTGGGCATCGGTAAAACGCATACCTTCCGCTGCTAAGCCGTCCATATTAGGTGTTGGAATCTTTGATTTCTTATTGTAGCAACCGAGGTCGCCATAGCCCATATCGTCGGCCATAATAAAAACGATATTAGGCTTTTTTGAATCTGCAGCGCCGCTAACCAACTGCAAGCCATCGGCACAACCCGGCATTGCCAGGGATGCTATCCCAATACCTGCGGCTTTTAAGAAATTGCGTCGATTCATATCCTGCCTCATAAATATTTTCTAAATTCAGTCCACGTCGCAGATTATTCAATCCCCAAAAGTACAACCGACTTGGACGGCAGCGTTATCGTTAAAACATTACCTTCAAAATCAAATTTATCGAAAGCAACGGGTCGGATTGCTTCCGGATTATCAAAAGTATTGTGTGCATTCATAACACCTGCTGTTAATGCCCGGCCCGAGATGCTTGAAGGTCTGGCACCTTGAAGTTCGCAAACAAGTTGTGCTGATTTTTTGGGATTAAGGTTGCAAAGCGTTATATGAATCTTACCCGACTTATCTTTAGATGCCGAAACATTGACTGTCGGGATTTTTTCATCCTCGAACTGATAATCGCCGCACTGCAACTCAACAGGCAGCATCGCAGCATCATGATGGACTTTGTACATTTCAAAAACGTGATAGGTCGGCGTCAGAACCATCTTTTCGTCTTTAGTCAGAATCATCGCCTGCAAGACATTAACGGTTTGAGCAATGTTTGCCATCTTCACACGGTCGCAGTGATTGTTGAAAGCGTTGAGGAATATGCCGGTTGAGACTGCATCCCGGATGGTGTTTTGCTGGTACAGGAAACCTGGGTTCGTGCCGGGTTCGGTGTCCCACCACGTACCCCACTCATCTACGAACAAACCGATACGTTTGCGGGGATCGAATCGGTCCATGATTTCAATATTATTCTTCAGTAACGGGTTGATAGTCAGCGTGTTCTTCATCAATGCAAACCATTCCGCCTCATCGAATTGAGTCGCGCTGCCCTTTTTAGTCCAGTTACCCGTGCCTCTGACATAGTGATGAAGACTAATTGCGTTCATTCTTCGATGAGAACGTTCCATAACGGTCGTCATCCACGGGTAATTCTCGCTGCCGGGCCCGCACGCAATTTTGACGATACGGTTGCCGGAGTAACTGCGCACATAGGTTTGGAAGCGATTATAAAGATCGGCGTAATATTCCGGTGACATATTTCCGCCACAACCCCAGTTCTCATTACCTACGCCGAAGTATTTTACCCGCCATGGCTTGTCCCGTCCATTCATGCGACGAAGATTGGCCATTTCGCTATCGGCATCGGACGTCATATACTCAACCCAGTCCTGCATCTCTTCGGCAGTACCGGACCCAACGTTACCTGCAACGTACGCCTCGCATTCAAGCTGTTCACATAAATCCAGAAACTCATGAGTGCCGAAGGCGTTTGTTTCTTTGACCATGCCCCAATGTGTATTTATCATACTGGGACGTTGTTCACGTGGGCCTATACCTTCTTTCCAATGATACTCATCGGCAAAGCAACCGCCCGGCCAGCGCAGCACCGGTATCTTTATCCGCCTCAGAGCCTCGACCACATCATTGCGAATACCGCGCGTGTTCGGAATTTTCGAATCCTCACCGACCCAGAAACCTTCGTAGATACACCTGCCCAAGTGCTCTGAGAAGTGCCCGTAAATATTTCTGTTAATAGTGTCCTTGCCTTTGTCGGTATGAATAACCAGCCTGTTCATCCCCGGTTCTTCCCGCTGCTTTTTATCTGCAGAAGACATTGAGGCACAACCGGCTGTTAAAACTGAAACCACAAGGCAAATTATTGCTTCGGTTTTGGCCATTGCCAAAAACCATTTCTTAATCTCGCTGCACTTCATTTTCATATCCTTTTCAAATAAAATCAGGAGTTTAGCGGGCACAAGAAACCGGGACTCACTTAAGCTCATGGTCCGACGGTTTCAGCCCTTGTTTATGTTTACCCATACCAATTTGATTGGGATTATACTCGCCGACAAAATCAACATTACTTTTGGTCGGAATTTTATCTTCCATTTTCATCGCCCAGAAGCATGCGTTCACAAGCAGGCGTCGGAAACCTTCACTGTTGAAGTCAAACGAGTGTCCCATTGTCGTTGTGAAAACGCGGGCGGTCTTGCCTTTTTCACCCGTGTAGGTCTTTGTCCAGGCAACAGGCACCAGTTTCTTAGCCGGATTAGGTTTATCTTCAGGCTCCATACCGGAAAGAACCTGCCCCATAATCAAAGGCTTGCAGGCTCCTTCCAGTGTCGTTAAACCATAAACATCGGAAGGCCCCCAGATATCATCAATACCTTTTACTATCGGGTGACTTTCCATACCCTTTGCGATAAGCCCGCGGGTACTTTCCACATTGTGATGTCCATAGTGATTAATCCACGTCTCACCAAAGACCTGTCGACCATATCCGCCGTCCAATTCTTTGCTTCGAAAACTGTATTTGGCGTAGGGACTTTTTTTATTCTTAGTGTAATTGAAAGCATGCGTGGCTGTCCTCAAACCTATAATGGGCTTACCGGAGTTCGTATAGTCAATGATGTATTTCATCTGTTTATCAGGCAGCTCACGGAAACGCAGGAACATCACCATCAGGTCGGCCTTTTCGAGAGCTTTGAGCCCGGGAATATTATCAAGTGTTCTCGGATCTATCTCGCCGGTCTCTTTGTTTACGGCAAACAGCATGGTGCACTTAAAACCCTGCCGAACAGCTAATATCTTGGCAAGCTGGGGCATCAGGTCCTCCGAGCGGTATTCATCATCACCAATGACAAAAACAATGTGTTTGCCCTTGCCCGGGCCTCTGCGCCCTCTGAGAACTACTCCTGACTGGGCGTCAACCACACCGGCTAAAAGGAAGGTCAATAACATGAAAACCAGCGTAAAAAGATTAATGGAATGTTTTGTCTTGTTCATCTTCATCTCCTTTAACATTTACTCGGTAATAGTTAAATTCACAGACAGGTTTGAAGTATAACAAATCCTGTCTTGTTTTTCAACCCCTTCAACCATACCAGGCATTTTATGTTTCGTAAATTCATCTGCATATATTTTTCAAAAAATAGTCATATCAGTTTGTTTTTCGACATAAATTTTGATATATTAGTTCAATTGAATTTCAGCTTGCGACAATGGGCAGGTTCAAAATGGAAAATATGAAATTTAGGAGAGGTATTATGAACAGAAGGGCATATTTTTCAAAATTTTTAAGTTTAGCGTTAATACTATGTCTGGTGTGGACTGCTTTTACCCAGGCTGGGGACAAGCCAAAAACTCTTGATACCGACCCGAATCTTGCCGGTTGGTGGAAGTTAGATGAGACATCAGGCAAAACCGCGGCAGACTCTTCGAAACACAACCGCAAAGGCACCCTCAAGGAAGGTATATCTTTCGAAATAGATTCTACCTCAGGCCGGATATCAAAAGCTCTGAAGTTCGGCCGCGGCGAGGGTTATGTACAGATAGCCAAATACAAAGGCGTTACAGGAACGCGGCCCCGAACAGTAGCAGCATGGTGCAGAACGACAGAAACAAGAGGCGAAATCATATCCTGGGGCATGGATGATTTCGGCAAGATGTTTACATTCTGTTTTATTAGAGGCCGTATTGGTATAAGACCCAATGGTGGATATCTCTATATCAACGAAGAGACCGACGATGACCGGTGGCATCATTTAGCAGCAGTTGTGGAGGAAGCCGAACTGCCGAATCTCCATGATGATGTTAAACTTTATAAGGATGGTGTCCTTGCTGAAATCCATGACATCGGACTTTTGGACCTCTGGCCTATTGACACCGGCAGTGAGTTAGACGTCACCATAGGCGACGGATTCAAAGGCCGCATCGACGATGTCCGTATCTATGACCGTGCTCTTTCAGAGGATGAAATAAACGCCATCTTTAAATTGCAGACTAATAAACCGTTAACCAAATCAAAATGAAAATCTCTAAGACGTGAAAGGAGATAAACAATGGACAATAATAAAGTTACTCGACGCCGATTTATGCGCGATGGTGCGATAGCCGCGGCGGGTATAGCTGTGGGTATTGGCGCTGCTGGGTGCCAAACCACCGAGGTTCGTAAGGAAGCGGAGAAAATTCTCAACTACAATCCGAACATGGAATATCGCCGGCAGGGAAAGACCAATCTTATGGTCTCGGCCGTCTGCCTCGGCGGGCACTCCAGAAGCAACCAGGCCGAGCGCAATGAAATCGTCAGCCGCGCTATAGACGTCGGTATTAATTACATCGATGCATGCACGAGAGGCGAGGTCATCAGAGATTCCAAAGCCCTTAAAGGGCGCCGCGACAAAATGTATCTGGCACTTTCACATTGCGGCAAAGAAGTACGTGAGGAAGAATACCGCACCACAAAAAAACTGATGGAAGTACTGGATGGATTACTGAAAGAATCAAATCAGGAATATACCGATTTATGGCGCATCACCTGTTACGAACCGGGCGGAAGACATTCTTTCAACACTGCCTGTGAGGTTGTCGGCGCTCTGGAAAAAGCCAAAAAACAGGGCAAGGCCCGTTTCATCGGATTCTCAACTCACGACCGTAAAT
>JABMRO010000002.1 GCA_013202635.1 Planctomycetota bacterium | reverse complement strand
CTCATCGGTAATGCCTATCAGCCCTTCGTCAAAGAAGTAGAACAGCCGGCCGGCGGCCGTGACGGGTGACTGAATTCCGGATGGTGTTTCATGGCTTCGAAGCCACAGCGGCGGCGCAATCCACTGGAGACTTCGAGGAGGCCCTACAACAGAATCGTCGGCGACGGCGTTATTGCTTGCATCGTGCAGGAAATGAGTCCACTGGTCAATATTGTCGGGCCAGGATTTTACGATTTTTTTCCACCCACCCCTGCGCCAGGCACACGCCACACCTCCGGGAGCCAGGACCCGCATTACCTCGTCCCGGGTGACATCACCGGCATCCTGCACGACAATAAGGTTGATTAGATTGTCCGTGTAAGGAAGCACCGAACCTGAATACCGCTCAACAGACACCGCCCCATAGATGCCTTTTTCTTTAATATAGCTTCTCGCCTGTAGCACCCTGACCGGGTCTGCTTCGAGTCCGTGAACCGTGAAACTGTCACTTATTCGCAGGGCCGCGGTCAATTTTCCATCACCACAACCAAGATGGACGACGATGCCGCCCTGAACGCCGGTTATATCGATAATCTCTTTGGCCTGCGCTGTCGCATCAATCTTTTTTGCCTGGGCCGTACCAACAAACAGGCAAACAGCCGGCAGTATCAGCATCCACAGCTTTATTGCAGAATAGCGTCTCATTAAGCAAAACCTCCTTCTTTCCAGATATCAATGCGGACTGCCTGATGATTCGGCATTAAAGCAATCTTTCTATGAAAACTAAAATCTTTATCGCTTGCTATGCAGTCTTGGAATAACATTACGCTGAAGAAATTCCATGTGTGCCTGGGAGTGGGAGCGTCTGGTGGTTTGTTGGTACTGCCCAAATATCTCCTGTATTCCGGCGGTTTTCTCGTCTCCTGTATGAACAACAACACGATATCGCAAGGTTAGTATGTGCTCCTTAGCCAAATCGAAATGGCCGTCTTCAAACCAGTACATCGGTGTTGGCGAGAAAAAGCCGTAATCTCGGGTAAACCATTTGCTCGGGTACCAGCGATTGTCGGGATGCTGTAAAATAGCAATGCCTTCTGTAACACCACTGCGTGTGCCGGAGTAGTCGCACCAGGGCGAAGCAACACCAAATGTGCCTTTCTCGGTGGCCTTACCCTCGGCGTTGATGAGCGTGCCGCCGGATTTGACACTTAACTCCGGGACAACGCGCGCCGAAAACAAAGAGTGGTTCGTCTTGAGGATACGAATATCCGTCAGGGCTTTGAGGCTAATCTTGAAATCAATAATTCGAATGTTTTTGTTCGGGGCACTGATGGTGATTCGGCGCATGTCACGAATGACCGGTTCTTTGCCCGGCTGCTGCCAAAAGCATATATCGGTAAAAACTACTCGGTTGCCGGATTCTCTGATGAGCTTCGGGCCTTGCGAGGCAATCTGGCCGCGTTCGTTGCTTTCCTGCCAGTAGTTGCCGCCTTTGACGCGATCGCAACCGAAGAACAGCGAATGATGGTGTGGATACGGCTCTGATGTTTCGGTAGTGACGGACTTATTCGATGCCGGTCCACATACCGGCCAGAAATAAGGGTACTTCTGAGATGCATCGAATTTATAACGAGTGAACAGTTTTCCACCGACTATAACTTCGATATGATTCTTCTCGAGTTTAGCTGTTACCTTCTGCGGGCCTTTCTTTGTTCGAACGTCATATTCTGCCGGAGACAGAGAACAAGCGCCAATAACTAAAAGTAAAACTGCGACAACAAATATCCGGTGATTCATAAAAGTCTCCTGTTATCCAATAATCAAATTCACAGACACCATGGGCTGCGCATCGGTCTTGAGAGCATTCGATTTGCCTGGTCATCGTTGAGGAATTGTTCGGCGTTCGGGTCCCATTTCAATTTTCGGTCAAGCCTCATCGAAATGTCACCCAGCAGACATACGCTGCATGAACGATGGCCGACTTCGACCGGCGCCGCAGTTTGAGCGCGAGATTTGATGCACTCAAGGAAATTGGCCTTGTGGTTGTTGCTCTTGTAGAGATGAATTTCATTCGGGCCGATAGTCGAGGTCAATAATGACTTCGGCTCGGCATCGATACGACCTCGCATTACATAGACCCAGCCTTCCGTTCCCTCGAAAAGAACCCCTTGTTTGTTCTTTTTGTTATCTGCGCAGATAACCTTTACTCCGTTTGCATAAGTGTACTCGATGTAAAAGTCGCCGTGCACGTTCCAGGGTCCGTCCTTCGGGTATTCGGCCCGGCCTTCAATTTCGACAGGGCCTGTGTATTCGGTGCCCATTCCCCATTGTGCGATGTCGTTATGGTGGGCGCCCCAGCCTGTAATCATACCTGCGCCATAGTCCTGGATGCGCAGCCAGCCCGGTCGGCCGTAGCCTTTTTGCGGATGGACGCGTTTTTCTGTATAATCGGCCCATTGTGCAGGGCCTAACCACATATCATAATCGAGCGCATCAGGGATTGGCATTGGTGGTTGAGGGGTTGTGGGCGGGTCTGTGCTGAAGCCGACTTTGACAGTGTGCACCTTGCCGATGCGGCCGTTTCGTACCAGCTCGCAGGCTGTCCGGAATTTCGTATCGGAGCGCTGCTGACTTCCTACCTGAAAGATGCGGTTATAACGGCGAACCGTATCACTTAGAATGCGTCCCTCTTTGATAGTCAGAGTCAGGGGTTTTTGCAGAAAAATATCTTTGCCGGCTTTGGCGGCGGCAATCGCGGGCAGAGCATGCCATTGGTCGGGCGTAACAACTGAAACCGCATCAATGTCGTCTCGTGCAATCAGGTCCCTGAAATCTTTGTACGTCGCACAGTCACCGTCTGTGCTATAATGCTTATCTACAAGCTGCTGAGCATATTTTACTCTGTTGGAATCGACGTCGCACACAGCGATGATCCGGGCTTGTTTGAATCCGAGAATTTCTCTCAAATCGCCAAGCCCCATACGCCCGACGCCGATACAGCCGAATGTTATGCGATTGCTCGGAGCGTTGGAGCCGAAAACCGAAGACGGTACGATTGTCGGAGCTAATAGAAACGTTCCTGCCGCGGCAGCTGCCGAATTTTTCAAAAACTG
>JABMRO010000133.1 GCA_013202635.1 Planctomycetota bacterium | reverse complement strand
CACCGCAAATCCGCGATATTACATCGGTCTATAAGGTACCCGAAAAACCGATTACTGTGCGATTACGGTTAAAAAACGGCGACATACCCGCAGATGACCTGAATATAGTTGGTCAAATCGCAGCTAAATACGGCCAGGGACTCATAAGGACTACTCAACTGCAGGACCTTCTCATCACAGGTATTGCCGAAGAAGATATTGGTAATGTCCATAGCGAACTTAAGAAACTCAGCATTGATGTTTTTGGCGACGGTAGTTCCAAAATAGTTGCCTGCGCCGGTGCTTCAACATGCAAACTCGGACTATGTCTTTCAAGAGGTTTGGCTGAGGCGATTTCAAATAAGCTCAGCCGGACCGGTTCTTCAGCCGATTTGTCCGAGACAACCATAAGAATCAGCGGTTGTCCCAATTCCTGCGGTCATCATTATATCGCCGCAATAGGATTCCAGGGCAAAGCCAAAAGAGTTAGCGGCAAACTGATGCCATGCTATGATGTATTGGTGGGTGCAAAAACCGTTGAAGGCGATGCGCATCTGGGGAAAAGGATTGGGACGGTACCCGCAAAAAAAATACCAGAGCTATTAGCGGAAGCTTTTGAAGGCGGCGAAATTAAGGAAGCAAAACTAAGAAATCTGATTGGTCAATACAGCGATTTTTCTTCCGAGCAATTTCCGGATGACTATTATTACGACTTCGGTTCGAATGAGCCGTTTTCTCTGGCCGGCAGGGGGCCGGGTGAGTGCGGTGCCGGCGTAACGGACGTAATCAAGCTGGATATCGACGAAGCAAAAGATGCACTCAAGTCGGCACCAGCTAACAGTGAAAATATTTATAAGGCAGTTGTTGCCGCCGCAAGAGCACTGTTGGTTACGTTCGGTCTGGAGCCAAAAAAGGACAGAGAAATATTTGCAGCATTTTCCAGAGGTCTTATTGAGCCGGGCTGGGTTAAACCTCAGACACAGCAGCTTCTTGACGATGCGATTGACTGGCGTATGGGCGATAGAGAGTCAATCGAGGATTTGTTTTCGCAGGCCGAGGATTTAACAAAACGGGTGGAAGAGCTTTATCTGTCCCTTGATGCCAATCTCAAGTTTATGATAGAGCCGGTGGCTAAGAAAACCAACGTTGATAAGGGCGATGCCGACAATCATATTATCGATTTGCGCGGCATCGGATGCCCATTAAACTTTGTTAAAGCAAAGCTTGAGCTTGAAAAGCTCGAAACAGGCGCTATTCTTGGCGTATTGCTCGATGAAGGGGAGCCGGTAAGGAATGTTCCGGCAAGTTTTGTCGAACAGGGCCAGGAAGTTTTAGAAGTCAAAAACAGCGGCGATCACTTTTTCGTGAAAGTGCGCCGAAAAAAATAAATTTTCTTTAGTTTGTATTGTGACACATTATTTTTCGAGGATTGATTAAATGAATATTGCAAAAGATATGACTGAGTTAATTGGTAAAACACCGCTGGTTCAACTCAACAGAGTAAGTAGAGATTGTAAAGCAAAGATAGCGGGTAAACTGGAGTTCTTCAATCCAGCCAGCAGTGTAAAGGACCGTATCGGGGTAAGTATGGTATTAGCCGCCGAACGGGCCGGTAAAATCAAGCCTGGAATGACTCTTGTTGAGCCAACCAGTGGCAATACCGGTATCGCCCTTGCGTGGGTCGCAGCGGCAAGGGGATATAAGCTGATACTTACAATGCCCGAATCAATGACAATTGAACGAAGAAAAATACTCCAGTTATTCGGCGCCGAACTTGTACTTACACCTGCAGAAGAAGGTATGACCGTTGCGATCAATAAGGCCAATGAAATCGTGGAAAAAACCGATGGCGCCTTTATGCCACAGCAGTTTCTTAATCCTGCGAATCCCCAGATACATAGAGAAACAACCGCTGAAGAGGTTTGGGCTGATACTGATGGACGAGTGGACATCTTTGTTTCTGGCGTAGGTACCGGTGGTACAATAACCGGTGTTGGTGAAGTGCTAAAGTCGCGCAAACCATCCGTCAAAATTGTTGCCGTTGAACCGGCGGAATCATCGGTGCTTTCCGGCGGCAAGCCCGGTCCGCATATGATTCAAGGCATCGGAGCGGGCTTTGTCCCGGACGTTTTGGATTTGGAAGTTGTTGATGAGGTAGTACAAGTATCAAATGCCGAAGCATTTGATATGGCAAAACGCTTAGCTAAAGAAGAGGGCATCTTCGCCGGCATATCATCAGGCGCTGCTGCGACTGCCGTGCTCAAAATAGCCAAACGAGAAGAAAATGCCGACAAATTAATTGTTGTCGTTTTGCCTGATACCGCCGAGCGATATATCAGTACGGGACTGTTCGAATAAAAACTAACGGCAATAATGACAATCGATAAGTGGAACATTAAGTTATTGGGGCCGAGTGGTGGCACGGCCTTCCAGGCCGTGAACACGGGCAGGATGCCCGTGCCACAGGATTGCTCAAAATCTGTCTCTGTATTAATGAGCGGCGGGGTTGACAGCAGCGTTACGGCTTATCTGCTCAAAGAACATGGCTGGGATGTTTTGGGTATCACGATGAAGATACCCATCTCGTGCAATACCAATAAAAGAGGATGCTGCGGAGCCGATGCCGCCTTTGTTTGCGGCGAATTGAATATACCTCATTATTTTGTTGATATTACCTACGCTTTCGGAGAGCTGATAATAAAGCAATTCCGTCAATCTTATGCAAGAGGTGAAACTCCAAATCCCTGTGTTGACTGCAATACGCTCCTGAAGTTTTCCCTGCTTTGGGATTTCCTGGAGGAAACATTTGGCATTAGCTATCTTGCTACGGGCCATTACGCGAGAGTTTCCAAAGCTGACAACCGGACGCGACTTGGCCGGGCAAAGGATAAAACCAAGGATCAGAGTTATTTTATATATGGAATTGCCAGAGAAAAACTTGAAAGGTTTATTCTTCCTTTAGGTGAATTATCAAAAGATGAAGTTCGTTCGACCGCCGGCCAATTAAATCTGAGCGTTGCGGACAAATCGGAAAGTATGGAACTTTGTTTTGCGGGAGAGGGCGATTATCGATTAGTACTTGATGACGTCGAGGCCGACCGGCAGGGCGATATAACAGATATGCAGGGTAACAGGATAGGTACGCATAAAGGCATCGCAAATTACACCCTTGGTCAAAGGCAGGGTATTGGCTATGCCGGCGGTAAGCCGCTGTATGTTGGCAAGATTGATGCTGCGGCAAATACGATTGCATTAGGTACGAGAGAAGAAGTGAGCACTCATACCGTCAGGGCAAACCGGATTAATACCCTCATACCTGAAGAGCTTGTCCCGGGTGGAAAATTCCTTGGAAAAATTCGTTCCTACGGCGACCCTAAGCCCTGCACACTCATCGATATTGGGGAAAATAATATAACAGCCGATTTTGATCTGCCTCAATTCGCACCCTGTCCCGGCCAAAGGCTTGTGCTTTATAATAATAGCGATAATATCGTTGTCGGCGGTACAATATCGGCCCAAAAGTAAATTGCATAAAGTAAGACTTTTTTCCGAACACAGTATACCCCAGGGGGGTATATTGGGTGTACAGAGATAAATAAGGAACAAGAAATGAAAAAACACCCAAGTCACGAAGATAATCTGGTCGCATTAAGGCGAATTGAGGGGCAGGTTCGAGGCGTTCAAAAAATGGTCGAAAATCACAAATACTGCATCGATATTTTAAACCAGATATATGCTATCAAAGGTGCACT
>JABMRO010000132.1 GCA_013202635.1 Planctomycetota bacterium | reverse complement strand
GTGTATGGTCAGGCGTAGCTATTACCACCGCGTCGATGTTCTTGTCCTCTTTGTCTAACATCCTGCGGAAATCACGGTACTTTTTAGCCTTCGGGTAAGCCTTGAACGCGCCCGCTGCATACCTTTGATCCACATCGCACAACGCAACGATATTTTCACCGCTGACCTCATGCAGGTCGCCGGCACCCCGCCCGCCTATTCCGATACCTGCGATATTGAGCTTCTCGCTCGGTGGAATATGACGGGCCCCTCCAAGAACATATCGAGGCACTATAGTGAATGCCGCCGCTGCTGTCGCCGCCCTCACAAAATCCCGCCGGGATAATCCGGCATCTTCATTATTTGTCCGATGATGTTTTTTGACAACATCTCCCCCCTGCCGTTTGGCAGTTCTACTCTGGCCTCCCATAAGGACGCTCCTCTTTAAATTTTGCACTTGTTATTCGCGAAAATCAGTAGGCCAATTAACCTCTCAGCCATCTATACAAAACTACACGGACCACCCAACACGGTAAAACTTGGTAATGTAATTGTCCGCCTCAGGTGCGTTCGGTGAGCGCATCGCCTTGGTGTCCCACTCGACTCTCCTGCCCAGCCGGACCGCAAGATTGCCCACCAGCAAAGCTTCCGTGAAAGGCCCGGAGTACCAGAAACCCGCCTTTGCATCCAGCGGCTTGTTTGCCCTGCACGCATCAGCCCATTCTTTGTGGTGACCCGGAGAACGCTTCAGGGTCTTGGTCGGCTTTTTATACGAGCGGCTCAAACCCTCCGGCAGCAACGCCGGTGAGCCTGCATGACTACCACAGAGAATCTTGCCTTTGCTGCCGACAAACAGGATTCCATTGCCCTTGAGTTCCCGGCCCTTAAGCTCAGGAGGATTCGGCGGCTTTTTCCCACCGTCGTACCACTTCATCTTCACCGGGGGCCGTTTACCTTTGGCCGGGAAGTAATACGTAATGATAGACCACACGGGAAAGGTCTCGTCATTGACCGGACTGCTTTGAGCCTCGGCAGCTATCGGAGCACCAAGGTCCAGACAGAAAAAGGCCGGGTCAGCATTATGCACAGCCATATCACCAAGCGCGCCGCACCCAAAATCTAACCAGCCGCGCCAGTTGAAGGGACCGTACGACACAAGATCCCCTTTACTATTTGGAAACTTCACATACGGCCGCCAGCGAGCAGGCCCAAGCCACAGGTCCCAGTCTAATGTTTCAGGCACCGGCGACGAACCTTTCGGCCTGTCAATGCCCTGAGGCCACCATGCCCTCTCAGGCACACCGGCCCTGTCAGTCCAGACATGCACTTCCCTAATAGCACCGATTGCGCCATCGTGGATATACTCATAGGTAAGCCTCAGGCCCTCACCGGCGTGTCCCTGATTGCCCATCTGCGTAACCACTCCGGTCTCGCAGGCAACTTCCGTCATCTGACGTGCCTCGTAAATTGTGTGAGCCATCGGCTTTTCACAATAAACATGCTTGCCCATCTTCATCGCCCTTATCGCAGCAGGCGCATGTATGTGGTCCGGCGCACCAATTACCACAGCATCGATGTTCTTCGCCTCTTTGTCCAGCATCCTGCGAAAATCTTTATATTTCTTAGCACCTGAGTATTTCTTAAACGATCCGGATGCTTGTTTCCAATCCACATCGCAGAGAGCGACAAAATTCTCACTCTCCAAAGCATTTAGATCGCTGGCACCACGGCCACCGACGCCAATGCCGGCTATGTTGAGTTTTTCATTGGCCGAAATGCGACCCCGACCGCCAAGTACATGACGCGGCACAATCGTAATAGCCGCAACCGCCGCAGCTCCGCCTATAAAATCACGCCGTGAAATTCCCGGCTTACGGCTGTCTTTTTCTCTCTTCATTTCAAATCACCTTTCCATAACTCACAAATATCTATTCGCTGCAATAAAACCAACCGCCGGTTTGATTACATATCCAAAGACCAGCCTTTGCGATAGTGCATTTGAACATAGTCGTTGGCCTTCTCGTCGTTGGTAACCTTCATATTATCTCCGTCCCATAGCAGCTTCTTACCGACATTTTCCGGACGAATTGCCAAATTGCCCATTACAACCATCTCTGTAAACGGCCCGGAGTAATCGAAATTAGATGTTGCCTGGCCGCCCGCCTTGCAAGCCTCGATCCAGTTACCCTCATGGCTGGTCTTGATACGCTTGAGCGTTTGTGGAGGTTTGTTTCTGGAGAATTCCCGCATCCGCGAATAAGGCAGAAGTTGTGGTTTATCGCCATACTCACCACATCTCAGCACGCCCTTCGTACCCATAAACAACACATTGCTGCTGGCTTGATTCAACCGACGGTCATCTTCCAGTTCAGCAGGCCGCGGGGGTTTCATACCACCATCATACCAATTCACTTTGACAGCGGGCATACTCTCGCGTGCCGGGAATTCGAAACGTACAATCGAAGCATGGGGGAAGGTTTCTTTATTGGACTCGGTCGAACAGGCCTCCACGCTTGTCGGATATTTCAGCTTTAGAGCACTAAAAACCGGGTCCAGCACATGGCATGCCATATCCGCCAGTGCACCGCCGCCGAAGTCCCACCAGCCGCGCCAGTTAAACGGCGCGTAGCATTTATTATACGGCCTCATCGGTGACGGACCGATCCAGAGGTCCCAGTCGAGCGTGCTGGGAATTTCATGCACCTCTTTGGGTCTGCCGATACCCTGTGGCCAGACGGGTCGGTTGGTCCAGGCGTGGACTTCCTTAACTTCGCCTATCACGCCCGCCCAGATCCATTCACAAATGTCACGAACACCATCACCTGAATGACCCTGGTTGCCCATCTGGGTAACAACCTTGTATTTCCTGGCGGTTTCGGTCAAAGCACGAGCCTCCGACACAAGGCGAGTCAGAGGTTTCTGGACATAGACGTGTTTGCCTCGCTGCATAGCCGCCATTGCGCCTACCGTATGGAAATGGTCGGGTGTGGCGACAATCACAGCTTCGATGTCTTTTTCGTTATCCAGCATCTTACGGAAGTCTTTGTATCTCTTGGCCTTGGGGTATCTCTTGAAAGTATCTTTTGCTCGATCCCAGTCCACGTCGCACAGGGCGACAATGTTTCCACCGGAACCCGCACAGGCATTCGTGTTTCCGCCGCCCATGCCTCCTGAACCGATTGAAGCGATATTTAATTTCTCACTCGGCGGCTGGGCCAATACATGGCTGGGTATTATCGTAAAGGCCATCGCTGCCGCGGCGCCGCCCATAAAATCACGCCGGGATATTTTGCTGCTCTGATGTTTGGTAATTTTTTTCTGGTCTTTCATTTTCGTATTCCTTAATAAATAAACAACATCATAAATTGTCGAAAAAAGTTAATAACAAATATTTAAAACCGACTCATACCTAACTCAATCGGTCACAATTCAACTAACCAAATATTACGGTATTGAACAGGATTGCCATGGTCCTGCAGGTATATACCGCCGGGTTTGTTAACATCACTATCCAGGGCGCCGCCTGTCGGCCTCGGAAGCCTTAGTTCGTCATGTATCGTAACGCCGTTGTGAACAACTGTAACCTGGGCGTTTTTCCTGTCGGCACTTGGGGCGTAAAAAGCAATATCGTAAGTCTGCCACTGTGTAGGCGGCGCACACATATTTACTAAAGGCTTCCCTATCTTATAAATTCCACCGCATTCGTTGTCTTCGCCCTCAAGGGCGTAGCTGTCAAGCACCTGCACTTCATATCGTTCCTGCAGGTACACTCCGCTGTTGCCGCGTCCCTGATCCCGTGCATCAGGCATAAACGGCGTGCGAAATTCCACATGCAGTTTGATATCGGAGAACTTTTTCTTAGTTACAATCGAACCGTTACCCTTCTTAACCTCCATCGCTCCATTCTTTAGCAATTTCCATTTCACTGAGTCGCTGTCCGATTTTTCCCCCGTATGCTTCCATTGCTTAAAATCCTTGCCGTTGAAAAGCACAATCGCACCGGCAGGCGGTTTTTCCCCCATTGTAGGTGAAACTCTAACCACCTTTTCCATTACAAAGCTGCCCGATGCATCTCCGGTGAAAGTGCCGCTGAACTTGCCATCTTTAATAACCGCCTTGATCTGAAACTCATTGTAATCGGCCCGGCCGGGTCCTGCGAAATGCACGAGGGCACCGTCACGCTGACCATCAAGCAC
>JABMRO010000131.1 GCA_013202635.1 Planctomycetota bacterium | reverse complement strand
TCGACGTCGAACTGGAACTTGAAATTGAGATATGGGATTAAGGAACTGACGGAACAGTGAATAGTAAATTAAAAGTGGCTGTCCTTACAGGGGGAATCGGGTCCGAACGGGAAATAAGCATTCAAAGCGGCCGATGTGTTTCGCAGGCGTTAAGAGATGGCGGCTTCGATGTGGTAACTGCCGACATTCAACCGGACAATCTTGAAATATTAGAAGATAACAGCATCGATGTATTCTTCCCTGCGCTGCACGGCAAATTCGGTGAAGACGGCCGGCTCCAGCAGATACTACACGATAAGTCACTTGTTTATACCGGAAGCGGGCCGGCTGCAAGCAGGCTGGCCTTTGATAAAATGGCAAGCAAAAAGCTCTTCTCCAAAGATGGCGTGGCTACACCCGCGGCGGTTGAGTTTAACACCGAGTCTGATATCAACCAGCTTGAGATACAATTGAGGTACCTTGCAGATGAATATGTTGTAAAGCCCATAAGAGAAGGCAGCAGCGTGGGCGTCAGGATAGTAACAGACATGCAGAAAGTTATCAGCGCCGCCCAGGAGACCCTCGAAGAGTTCGGCGATTGTATGATTGAACAATTCATCCCGGGCAAAGAAATAACAGTCGGTATATTAGAGGATGCGGCGCTTCCAATTATCGAGATTCGAAGCCAAACCGGCTTTTATGATTATCAGGCAAAATATATTGACGATCAAACGGAGTATCTGTTCGATACAATCAGGGACTTTGCTCTGAGAGCTCAAATAGAACAGGCTGCGATGGATTGTTTCTGTGCGCTCGGCTGTCGGAACTTCGCAAGAGTTGATTTTATCCTGAGTGATGAGGAAATAGCTTACGTTCTGGAGGTTAATACTATTCCGGGTTTTACAACACATTCACTTTTGCCCAAGGCGGCGGCGAAGGCGGGATTTACTATGAGCGACTTGTGCTCGAAAATCGTCGAGACAGCATGTTCGCCGCTCGTGAGGCGCCAAGCGTGATACGAGATTATGGCAGCCATGAGGAAAAGAAAAAAAAGCAGGAAGAAACGAATATCACTTAAGTCCGTCACCTCTAAAAGAAAGAAGACAAAACAACACATCCGGCTCGCCACGAGTTTGATAAGCTCTTTTAAGATTTCATTGCTGGTCTGTGTTTTGGGCGGGACAGTGATTGGTCTAATATATTTAGAAAGATATATAAAAGAAACCGTCCCCCCCCCGGAAGGTCAGATTGTGCTGGAATTAGCGGATGTCCCGGACTGGGTGAACAGCGAACTAAAGCAAAAGGCTCTGAAAGCGGCCAGAGGTGATTTAGAGGATTTAAGAATCGATGAAAATGCCGCCAGCCTGGTGCAGCAGAATATTGACAGGCGGTTTGCGTGGCTGGATGACGTAAAAGTGCAGACCACACATAATGCGCTGCTCATCGAAGGGCGATGGCGAAAACCTGTGGGGCTGATTAAATCGGGCAGGCGCAGCTTCTACGTGGATGCTGAGCAGGTGGTGCTCGATTTTGTTCAGATGCCGGGCATGCCGATAGTTGAGATAACGGGATTGCCGGCGGCAAGAAATATACCGCCGTTGGGTGAGGTCTGGGAAGGCGATGACCTTGCGGCGGCTATAACTCTGTTAGACCGGCTCGAACGACGCGACAGAATTGAAACATCTCAGAAACCATTACTCAGCGAAATCAACAGGATCGACGTGAGTAATTTTGACGGCCTAAAAAACCACAAGCTTCCACATATCATTCTATATGCAAAGGATGATACCAAAATTATATGGGGAGCTGCAATAGGCGAATGGCAACGGAATCTGGAATCAACCGACGAGCAGAAAATAGCAAAGCTTTACAGCTACTACAAAGAGTTCGGCACGCTCTTAGGCGGCGTAAAGTTCATCAATCTTTGTATCCCACAGGACGACATCCCGCAGCCCATTGATAAGTATTAGCCGTCCGCAAAAGCGTTTAATGCATCGGCCAACTCGATATAACGATATGGGATTTGGAACTCTGCGCAGAGAGATTTAAGTTTTTTCAGAACTGATTCACTCAACTCGCTCTGGAAATCCGCATTACCGCTGCAGCAAAAAATTCTACAGGCGGCAAAACGATATTCATAAACCGTGCATTTGCCCTCGATGTTGTAAGGGCATCGGCTTGTCGTCATCGGCATTATATTTTCGTCGCCGAGATTTGCGGCCAGATACTTCAATTCCGGCCCGGTAATAAAAAGGCGGTGATCAAAGCCGTCAAAATCACAACATTTACCACAGGCACTGCATTGGGCTTCATTATTACCGTCTGTGATTTGCGTTTCGAGCCAGTCGTAAATTTCAGCTACTTTTTTGCCGAGCCGCTCGTCTGTTCCGCATCCTGCCACCATTTCTTGTTCCTTTTTATTTTTTCTATTTCTTCACAGGTATAAATTCTGCTTTTATTTATGCCGGGACATTTTTCTGCCACTTTATTCCAGGCGTTCGGATTGGTTAAATTGTCAGACCAAAAGGGCCACGTCCTGCACTGGCTCGGGCGGACGGCGTAAATAATGCATCTTCTTTGACCTGCTATGTTTTGCAGAAAAATACAATCCTTGGTTGTACGATGTTCGATAATCGTTGTTCGCAGGCTGACGCGCCTGAGATACTTTCGGCGCAGCTCACCTGTTGTCATTTTCAGAGAATCCGCTATGAACTTAATCTCCGGCTTAGTGACCCAGATATAGCCTTCCCCCGGCCCGGAGCAGCACCGCCCGCACTGGATGCACTCAAAACGCAAACCACCAACATACCACGGAGTTTTCTTCTTTTCCGACATCTTACCACTTCAGGACGGCGCCGGTGTCGGCGCTGGTAGCCATTGAGGCGTATTTTGCAAGGCAGCCTTTCGTTATTTTAGCAGCGGGCGGGGTCCAGGCCTTTTTGCGCTCGGCCAGTTCATCATCGGACAGCTTTACGTTTATCTTATTGCCGGGGATATCGATTTCAATTATGTCACCGTCTTTTAATAATCCGATGGGCCCGCCTACGGCCGCTTCGGGGCTGATGTGGCCGATACAGGCGCCTCTTGTTCCGCCGCTGAAACGCCCGTCCGTAATAAGGGCAACGGATTCACCCAAACCTGCACCCATAATATAACTTGTGGGGCTCAGCATTTCCTGCATACCCGGGCCGCCCTTCGGGCCCTCGCAGCGAATTACCACGACATCGCCTTCCTTTACCTTACCGGCAAGGATGCCGTCGCAGGCCTCTTCCTGGCTTTCGAAGATAACCGCAGGACCTGTATGTGTGAGCATCTCAGGGGCGACACCGGCGGCCTTGACCACGCAGCCTTTGGGGGCAAGATTACCCTTCAGGATTTTCAGTCCGCCGGTCTTCGAGTAAGCATTATCAATAGAGCGGATGACCTCACTATTTTTAATCTCGGCATCCGCTATATTCTCTCCGAGTGTGGCAGTCGTTGCCGTCATGCAATCCGTATTAAGGAGATTCGGAAGTTTACTGACTTCTTTTAATATAGCGCTTATACCGCCAGCGGCATTGACATCCTCTACATGATATTTGCTCGACGGAGATACTTTACAGATGTTGGGGCATTTGGCGGAGATTTCATTTATGCGTTCGAGGTCGTATTTTATGCCCGCTTCATTGGCCAATGCCAGCGTGTGCAGGACGGTATTGGTCGAGCCGCCCATCGCCATATCCAGAACAAAGGCGTTGTCCAATGATTTTTCGCTGATTATATCCAGCGGCTTGATGTCCTTTTCAATAAGGGTGACAATCTGTTTGCCCGCCGCTTTATAAAGCTCTTCGCGTTTGGGGTCAATGGCCAGGATGGTTCCGTTGCCGGGCAGAGCCATTCCGATACCCTCGCAAAGACAGTTCATCGAGTTGGCGGTAAACATTCCCGAGCAGCTTCCCTCGCCTGGACAGGCGGTTTGTTCAAGTTCTTTTAATTGGTTATTATCAATTTTACCGGTGTTGAACTCGGCAACGCCCTCGAATATGCTGATAAGGTCAACCGTTTTTCCATCTTTTGTTTTACCGGCGGCCATAGGACCTCCGGAGACAAAAATTGTCGGGATGTTCAGCCTGACGGCGGCCATCAGCATTCCCGGTATGATTTTATCGCAGTTGGGGATGCAGATAAGACCATCAAAACAGTGCGCCCGTGCCATAGTCTCAACGGAATCGGCGATGATTTCACGTGAGGCTAAAGAATATTTCATACCGGTATGCCCCATAGCGATACCGTCGCAGACCGCTATCGTATTAAATTCGAAAGGGGTACCGCCAGCCTCGCGAACAGAGTCCTTAACAATTTTTGCCACCTTGTTGAGATGAACGTGGCCCGGAACTATTTCGCAGAAACTGTTGGCGACGCCGATGAACGGCTTATCAATGTCGGAGTCTTTAAGGCCGCAGGCGCGAAGCAAACCGCGGTGAGGGGCACGCTGGAAACCCTTTTTGACTGTATCACTTTTCATAATCCGGTTTCTCCAAAAACAATTGACAAAGTAATCCAAAAAACCAAAAGTTGGATTCTAACCTCTACTTGACAGCAAATAAAGAAAAATCGTTGTCTTTGAATAGAGCAAATGTATAATCGGGACTTGAATTTGCCACAAAATAAAAGACTTAGAGCCTATCCGGATAACCGTCTCGTTATGAGGCCGAGCGAAAAGTCCGAGG
>JABMRO010000130.1 GCA_013202635.1 Planctomycetota bacterium | reverse complement strand
GTGTTAATCCGGTGTGGGGGCCTGTAGTTTTTTCAGCGATTAGCTCGATGAGTCTTGGTTTGGTCAGGCCGGGGAGATCGAGGATAAATGCTAATGTAGCATTGGCGATATTTTTCAACTTGATGCTCGGGATTACGTTTTTAGGGATAGGGCTGATGCATGGCAGCCGGTCCGAAGTGCTTGGGCTGCTTTGGGGCAGTTTGCTCTTTGTGCGGAAGAGCAGCGTGGTGATTATTACGATTTTTGGTTTGGTTTTTGTGGCTTTTGCCGTTTTATTCAATAAAGAGTTGAAAGCGCTGCTGTTCAGTCGAACCATTGCCTCGGCGACGGGCGTTCATGAGAGCTTTGTTTACTGTCTTTTCCTGGCTCTGTGTGGTTTGATATTAGCAGTCAATCTCCCCCTTGTTGGCGGGCTGATGATATTCAGTTTAATTACGTGCCCTGCGGCGGCGGCGTATCAAATATGTACGGGACACAGGTCCGTTATTATTGCCTCGACGCTCTTCGGGATGGCCAGTGCAGTAATTGGCTTCTTGATCTCGTATTATCTTGATCTGCCCACGGGCGCGTGCATTGTCATTGTCAGTGCAACTGTTTTTGCTGTTTCGGCTTCGTATAGGGCTTTAAGGTGTCAACGTAACTGACCGGTTTTTGCTGTCATTTTCTCGCTGTTCTCGAGGACATGGCTGCACATCAGATTGCCGGAAGGTAAGCGTTAAACCGAGGCGGCGAGGTTGATGGCGTTAGGAGAAAAGCTAAGATGGAATTTTCAGAAGGACGCGACCCTCAACGGACGGCACATTCACGAGCATCATCGACCGGGGATACAGTAGGAGGCGATGATGCCTGGAACCAGGGACAGGCGCCCGATGATTGGTGGGATGAAATCAAACGAATGCATGGTCATGTTGGGCCCTGGAACGTATTGGGCTGGCGCATTGGTCAGGCGGCATTGCGTGAATTCGATGTCAAATGGGGCAGGCACGCTCTCGATATCATTTGCTATATTCCTATGGAGACCCCGTATTCGTGCATGGCCGATGGTCTGGTCATCGGCACAGGCAACTGTATCGGCCGGCTCGATATTCGCCTGGCTGAGGTGATGTCGCTCGACCTTGTTCATGTCGCCGTCCGCCGCAAAGACGGCACAGGCCCTATTTTAATTTTCAGGCCGGAGTCCAAATACCTCAGGCGCATAGAGAGACGTCAAGTGCAGGAGTTGGAAAAACTCTCACAGCAGTGCATAACCATGAAAGAAAGTGACCTGTTTCGAATCGAGCGGCTTATGTCTACCAATACGACAAAGTAGAAGCCGAAGGTTGTTGGAGGAAAAAAGGTATCATATGGCTGAAAAACCGGCACGGATAGTCCAAGTAATAAGTCCGATCTTGTAAAAGAATGCACCAAGTATCGCAAGAAGGTACAACTTGCAGTTGATATGGAAAATCCTCGCCACGAGTGCTTCACCGGGAGAAACTTAAGTGAACATGAAAGTATCAAGCAATAACACAAACAATGAAAGCTGCCCGACTATGCGGGAATACTCGTCTGCTCAGGAACTCGTCAACAATATTCCTTACATGGCTATGATGGTGCTGGGAACGGCTGTTTTAGCAGTGGGCTTTCGCAACTCGACATGGGGCTTGATAGCAGCGGCTGCTTATTTGGCATACGGTGCGGCAGGGGCCTTCTGGATTATGATATTTGTATGTCCATACTGCAGATACTGGAACTCGAAATCATGCCCCTGTGGCTACGGCCGCATAGCTGCAAAGTTTCGAGAAAAAAGTCCTGCGGAATGCTTCGATGAGAAGTTCAAGAAGCATATACCTGTGATTGTGCCTTTGTGGTTTATACCGCTATTGGCAGGTCTGCCTGTTGTCATATATAGCTTCTCCTGGATGCTTTTGGTTTTACTGGTCATATTTGCTCTTGATGCATTTGTCATTTTGCCGCTGATTTCGACCAAACATGGCTGTAAAGAGTGTCCGCAGAAGGATATGTGTCCCTGGATAAAGCTCACAGGTAAATCTGCCGGCCTGACAGTTTAGCTGATATCCAACGAATTTTTTTCAGCCGAGTCTAAAAAAATATAGTTTTTCCTAAAATCACTGCTCATATGATTATAACAATGCCTATGTTACTAAATCCCATCGGATTTGTGGCTGTAATTACAAAAGCGATGTGGTTAACCAGAACGTCATGTTTACTTTTCTGAAAAAATGGTTCAGTGCTTCCCTTTGCATGCGAGTAATCGTCGCTTTATTGTATGGGCTTGTTAACTTCACCGT
>JABMRO010000129.1 GCA_013202635.1 Planctomycetota bacterium | reverse complement strand
GGCCTTTATGGGATCAGCAGAGAGAATTGCCGGGAAGAGCAGCGGGCATAATAGAAAAACGAGACACAGAGACACACTTTTTGAATACCATCTCTTGTGTTTTCGACTGGTGAAACTGGTTTTATGAATCATGTGTTTCTCCCACTGAATGCTATTCTATTGTCATGCATTGTATTACTTGGATATGCACAGTCAATCGCGAAAGGAAATAATGAAGATTGCCGCGCTGCGCTCGCAATGACAACTATTTTAAACAGACCCCTCGGCTTGCGCTCGGGGTGACAGTTGTGTCAACTCGCAACCCCTTCGGCTTCGCTCAGGGCAGGCCCTTTTAATTGATTCCGTCCACGGAAGGCCGGATCTTTGATATTGATTATTGGGATTGAGGATTGGTATATATAAAGAAAATGGAAAAGGCTTGAAATTTCATGTGGTTGAGCTTATATGGAAGGTTTCTGTTTTGAAAATTGTGTCAAAAAACATTTGGGCATAAATTTGAAAGGATTGATTTATGAGCGGTTTTGAGACATTAGACTGGATAGCGATTGCAGGTTACTTCGGCATTATGCTGGTAATAGTCTGGTGGGTTGTTCTACAGAAGCAAAGGACTTCAACGGATTACTTCCTCGCCGGTAGAAATATGCCGTGGTTCGTAGTCGGGGCTTCAATCTTTGCCTCAAATATCGGTTCGGAGCATATCGTCGGATTGGCCGGCCAGGGTTCAACCAGCGGAATGGGTATGGCTCACTGGGAATTGCATGCCTGGGTAGTGGTAATGTTGGCCTGGATATTTGTACCATTTTATTACCGCTCGAAGGTATTCACTATGCCGGAGTTTCTTGAGAAGCGATTTAATTCAACCGCCCGCTGGATACTCACAATAGTGTCACTTATAGCATACGTTTTTACGAAGGTATCAGTGACAGTTTATGCCGGCGGGGTGGTGTTCAATGTACTTTTGCCTGAGATTCAGGTACCGATTACGGAAAACTTCGTCCTTGATGCTTTCTGGGTAGGGGCACTATTGACGGTTACCCTTACGGGGGCCTATACCATCCTCGGCGGTCTGCGTGCTGTTGTTTATACCGATACAATACAGACGGTTATTTTATTAGTCGGCTCCGCTTTTATTACAATCATTGGTCTGAACAAGCTCGGCGGCTGGGGCGAACTGCAGGCAATATGCCGTGAGAATGCTGAGAATTTTGCGTTATGGCGGCCAAACTCGGACCCGAACTTTCCATGGCTGGGTATATTAATAGCTTCACCTATTATCGGGATATGGTACTGGTGTACAGACCAATATATCGTACAGAGGGCGCTGTCGGCTAAAGACCTCAAGAACGCCCGGCGCGGGGCTCTTTGGGGCAGTTTTTTAAAGGTTTGGCCCGTGATGATTTTTCTTGTTCCGGGTCTTATCGCTTATGCACTGCATCAAAAAGGTCTTATTGGAATCCCTATGAAAATGGCTAATGGTCAGGAAGCACTTGATGGAGATAAGGTCTTTGCGGTGATGGTCAGCTCGTTATTACCCGCCGGGCTGCGTGGGTTGGTTGTGGGGGGGCTTTTGGCCGCTTTGATGTGCTCTCTTTCATCGCTTTTTAATTCCTGTGCATCTCTTTTTACAGTTGATATTTATGAAAAGATAAATCCGAAGGCTTCCGAACGGCATCTCGTCACGGTTGGCCGAATCGCAACGCTGGTGGTAGTTGTAATGGGGGTAATCTGGATTCCCGTAACGCAGCGAGTTTCCCAGGGAGGGTTATATAGATATCTCCAGGATGTTCAAAGCTATCTGGGACCACCTATTACGGCTGTTTTCCTGCTTGGACTTTTCTTTAAGCGGATTAACGGCCATGGCGCCGTTGCTGGTCTGACGATTGGTTTTATCGCCGGGATGGGCAAGATGACCCTGCAGGCGCTTACAGGAGGCAATGAACCTTATATTACCTCGCCAGAATGGCTGGTTAATGTCGGACAATATAACTTTCTTTTTGCTTCCGGCTGGCTGTTGTTAATAAGCATTGTAGCCATCGTCGGAGTTTCATTAGTGACTGCTCCGCCGAATTACGAACAAATTGTCGATCTGACCTATGCCACTACCTCACCTGAGCAAAAGAAGGAAAGACGCGAAAGCTGGGGACTTGTAGAAGTGCTGATGACGGTCGTGGTTTTAGGCCTGGTGCTTGGACTGTATTTATACTTTAGTTTCTGGTTAAACTAACACTCTACAGACAGCTATAATTTGAAAATATTTGATTAACATAAAAAAGTACTGAGATGAGAAAGGATGTAGAAATGGAGCAGGAACAGTCACCAATAAAGACTGAGTACGGTATAGATTTTACCTTTGTTACGTTTGAAGACGAGAATATCCTCGAAGAAGGTCAAATCGTGACACTGCAGAAGTCTTTAGAACCTGTTATCGAGAAGAATAAAGACAACCAGTTGGTTCTTAACTTTGCCAATGTGAAATTCATGACATCCGCCATGCTGGGTCTGTTGGTAAGAATCCACAAAAGGGTAAGCGAACGTGGCGGCGAGTTAGAATTGCGTAATTTGGACAAGAACCTCCGCAAACTCTTCGAAATCACGCAACTAACAAAGGTATTTAATATATCATAGGGCCGTATAGAGCAGCAGCAAAGAGAACAACTGCTGAGTTCCTCCCGTTCGGAAAGTAGTGCGGCCCGATATGTTGGCTTGAAGAAGAAATGACTATACGCAATAAATTATTAATCTTACTTCTGGGCGTATCTCTTATTCCGTTGATAGCATATTTTAGCCTCGATGTTTCATTTTCACGTCATGTACGAAATCGAATCGAAAATACCCTGCGATCTGAGCTGGATAAAATGGCACGCACTCGATTAGTCGAAACCATAGAAAATTACGAAAAAACGCTCAAAATTTCCGCCCAGGCGGTTCGTTACAGCCTGCGCCACTATGCCGATCAGGTCCAGCGAAGTCTGTGGTCTGTCAACATCAGTACAGAACAATCGGCTTCAGCTCATTACCTCATAACACTCTCATCAGAAGACATATCGAGAGAAGCTCAAAAATATCAATTCGTGAACTCGGCGGACAATGAAAAGAGAACTATGGATTTTGAGTCACAGTTCATCTTTCCACCGCAGAGCGTGTCTAATAGCCCTTTGTGGTCTCAATTATCAGAACTGACCAAAATATGCAAAGATATATATGCTATTAATCCTGAATCAAAACTATGGATTTATACAGTCCTTGCCGACGGCACGGCAACGTTGTATCCTTCTTGTGGTTTCTGGCCGTATAGCTCGGGATACGATTTGCGTCAACAGCCCTGGTATATCAACACAAGAACAAATAAACAGCTTACCCCGACTCTGCGCATAGAACCGCTTACCGGCAGGATCGTCATGACCGTTGCGATGCCATTCTATGAGCAGGATGCTTCTTTCGCTGGTGTCACCGCGATGGACATTGACCTTTCCGGTGTATTAGACAGAATGAATATACCCGATGAATGGAAGAAAGATTCCTGGAAACTTCTTATACGGCTGCCTGAAGAAAAAGAGCTGGAAGTGGACGAAGCTAAAGTAATCTGCTGCACCTCATTCATGGAAAGCCAGGAAGGGCCCGGCAAACCCTCCAGACTTTTGGATATATGCGAGCCCAACAGTACTCGAACAATAATCGACAATTCAACCAGTGGAAAAGCAGGTTTCATCCGTCTGCCTTATAAAGGTGTTGATTCTCTCTGGGCTTATGGCTCTTCAGAACGAGGAGCAGGCTTTCCAATTTTGATCGTGCCTTATCAACGAATCATCGAGCAGGCAAACAACGCTCAGCAAATGCTCTTTAGAGATAATGTACGTGCAATGCAGTTTGTAACTTTCCTGATTTTCATCGTAATCTTAGCTGCCGTTGTTCTTTCAGTCTTGCGGGCCCGTAAATTAACGGTGCCTATCATCCATCTCGCCGACGCGGCCGGGAAACTGGCCCAGGGTGATTTTGACGTCAGGGTAAACATCACAACAAACGATGAACTCCAGCAGTTGGGCGACATCTTCAACCAGACCGGCCCAAAACTCAAAGCTATGGAGAAGATGAAAGGATCACTTGAATTAGCAAGAGCGATACAACAGAACCTTTTACCCGGGACTGCTCCGAAACTCGATGGCTTCGAACTGGCCGGCAACTGCAAGTATTGCGATGAGACCGGAGGGGATTATTATGACTTTATTGAATTGAATCAACTCGGACCGGGCATTGTAGGAATAGCCCTGGGTGATGTGACCGGTCACGGAATCGGAGCCGCGCTGTTGATGGCCACTGCCAGAAGTGTTCTCAGGAGTAATGCCCAACATTATGGAGCCGACCTTACAAAACTTTTTGAGGTCATCAACCGGCATATTGAAAGTGATACCGACTACGATAAATTCATAACACTCTTCTATGGCATCCTTGATGCAAATCAAAAATCTCTTGTATGGGTATCCGGAGGGCACGACCCTGCGATGTGGTATCATAAAGACAACGGTAAGATCGAAGAATTGCCAAATACAGGTCTGCCGGTTGGGATAATGGAAAACGCAAGTTTTGAGCAGGGTGGGCCTGTATTTTTTAAGGCTGGTGATGTCGTTGTTATTGGGACCGATGGAATCTGGGAGGCACAAAACGAGGGTGGAGTTATGTTCGGCAAAGATCGGCTCCGTAATATCATAATCAGAGAAAGCGAAAAGACCGCAAACGAGATTTGCTCACAAATAATTGATGATGTTACCAATTTCAGCTCGCCGACGCCGCAACTTGATGATATTACCCTCGTTGTGATAAAATCTGTTTAAGCCTCACTATCTTTCTTCTGTATTTTTGATTGCTTCAGCAAAAATATCCCTCAAAAAGACGATATGAGCACTATATACAAGAGCCAAAGAAAAGTAGAAATGATTATTTTTTTTAATTGTCTTTCCTACCTTACAAAGGTATTATCCATTGCTGACGAGATTGCGCAGCTTCTTTAGACATCGTGGATGATTGCTAATACGACTGTTGATATTGCTGCTCTTTTTAAAACGCAAACAACCTTATTAAAAAAGGAGAAATATTATGAGATTCAGAAAGAAATATGTTATGCCCAGAATATCAACTGTTTTAGTGGTTTTTGTTTGTGCGATGATTGGTTTTGGTATATGGGGCTGTAAAAAACAAGAGCCGCAGGAGGAAGATATCACGTCAACAGAACCGGCTGAACAAGAGCCACAAAAAGAAGATATCTCGCCAACAGAGCCGGCTTCTGTGGGAAATGTAAACAAAATTGCTTTTGCTTCAAACAGGGATGGAAATTATGAGATTTATATTATGAATACAGATGGGAGTGGTTTGAAAAGACTTACGAATAATACTGATGATGATTTATTTATGTCATGGTCTCCGGATGGAAGGAAAATAGCTTTTGAATCAAGAATAGGAGAAAATCCTGAAATTTACGTTATGAATGCTGATGGAAGTGAACAAACAAATTTGACAAATAATCCTTCCCGGGACCATGTTCCCTCCTGGTCTCCCGACGGACAGAAGATAGTTTTTTACTCACTCAAGGATGATAATTATGAAATGTATGTTATGAATCCAGATGGGAGTAATAAACAAAGACTAACAAGGAATCGCAGTCATGATATGGCTCCTTCGTGGTCTCCGGATGGAATGAAAATAGTCTTTTGTTCAGAAAGAGATGGAAATTTTGAGATTTATATTATGAACGCTGATGGAAGTGAGCAGGAGAGGTTAACAAACAATCCTGCTCGCGATGTAAGCCCTTCGTGGTCTCCAGATGGGGAAAAAATAGCTTTTGCTACAATTAAGGATAGAAAATCTGAAATTTATGTTATGAATACTGATGGAAGTGACCTGACAAGATTAACAAATAATCCTGCTAATGAAGGAAATCCCTCATGGTCTCCTGATGGAAAGAAAATAGCTTTTGTTTCAAGCAGAGATGGCAATAATGAGATTTATGTAATGAATACAGACGGAAGCGAGCAAAAAAGATTGACAAATAATCCGGCACGAGACAGGTGGCCATGCTGGTCGCCGATAGTGCCTCCGGAAAATTCAATAAAATAATTAAGTAACATTCAACAACCTAATAAAAGAATCATATCATTCATCTCTTTATTGTTCTGATAGATGTTCTTGATGGGCTATTTATTGCTTATAAGCCATCGAATATTTTCGTAAAAATACGAAATTATCACAGCCGGATTGAACACTTGACAGTTAAGGCAAAAACACTTACTATCAGCAACAGATAGATTCATCAATTTAGAGGGCAAATTATGTCATATACAATCGGACTTGATTACGGGACCAACTCTGTAAGAGCCCTGTTGGTTGATGTCACCAACGGCAATGAGTTAGGCACGGCAGTATATGAATATGAAACGGGCGAGGCCGGCATTATTCTTGATTCTGCCGACCATAACCTGGCAAGACAAAACCCTGCTGATTACCTAAAGGGCATTGAAGTTACCATACAAGCGGCAATTGCCCAGACCAGGAAAGCAGACAAGAATTTTGACACCAACCAGATTATAGGCATCGGCATTGACACTACCGGCTCAACGCCAATCCCTGTGGATGAAAACGGTTCGCCTTTGAGTATATTAGAGTCGTTTAAGGACAATCCAAACGCCTGTGCGTGGCTTTGGAAAGACCACACCGGCCACGCCGAGGCGGCAGAGATTACCGAATTAGCTCAAAAAGAACATCCCGAATACCTCGCCAAGTGCGGGGGGACATATTCATCGGAATGGTTTTTCAGCAAAGTACTTCACTGTCTGCGAACCGATCCGGCGGTTTTCGATGCAGCATATAGCTGGGTTGAATGCTGCGATTATATCCCTGCGGTTTTAACAGATACTGCAAAGCCGGACGTGATTAAACGAAGCCGATGTGCCGCAGGCCATAAAGCTATGTTTAATGACCAGTGGGGCGGGCTGCCTGCAAAAGACTTCCTCGCAAAATTCGACCCCAGGCTCGGAGAACTTCGCGACCGGCTGTATGAAGAGACCTATACTGTAGAAACACAGGCAGGAACGCTTACGGAGCAATGGGCGCAGAAGCTCGGTTTGCCCGCCGGTGTCCCCGTAGCGGTGGGGGCCTTTGACGCTCACTTGGGTGCCGTAGGTTCCGGTATCGCTCCGGGTAAACTAATTAAAATAATCGGCACAAGTACTTGTGATATGCTCGTATCTGAGTCGGGCCGAGAGCTGGCGGATGTACCCGGAATATGCGGTATTGTTGATGGTTCCATCCTGCCGGGTTTCTTCGGTCTTGAGGCGGGTCAATCTGCGGTAGGTGACATCTTTAACTGGTTCGTCAATTACCTCCAGCCCGGCGGAGAAAAGGCCGGCTCTCATGAAGCTCTTACCGAAAGGGCGGTAACTCTCAAACCGGGGCAGTCCGGCCTGTTGGCACTCGATTGGAACAACGGCAATAGAACAATACTCGTTGACCAGAGATTGACCGGACTGTTGGTCGGGCAAACATTGCACACAAGACCGGAAGAGATTTACAGGGCGCTGATAGAAGCAACCGCGTTCGGGGCCCTTACAATTATCAATAGATTCGAGGAATATGGCGTTAAAGTTTCTGAAGTAATAAACTGCGGCGGGATTGCTGAAAAGAATCCTCTGCTTATGCAGATTTATGCCGATGTAACCGGAAGGCAGATGAATATTTCCCGTTCGGCTCAGAGCTGTGCGCTGGGTTCATGCATCGCAGGGGCGGTGGTAGCCGGTAAAAAGGCCGAGGGCTACGATAATTTCTCCGAAGCTCAGGGGGCTATGTGCGGGATTAAGGATACTACTTATAAACCTGTACCGGAAAATCACAGGCTCTATACAAAATTATATGCCCTTTATAAGCAGTTACACGATGCCTTTGGTACAACGGATTACTCCGGCAAATTAGCAAACATTATGAAAGATCTTTTGGATATTAAAGACAGCGTTTGATTTCTGAGAGGACTTGCTGTGTACGAAGACTTAAGAAAAGCTGTTTGCGATGCAAACCTTGAGCTGCAAAAGCAAAAGCTCGTCATTTACAGTTGGGGCAATGCCAGCGAAATAGACCGCTCGAAAGGCGTAATAGCCATAAAACCCAGCGGTGTTATGTACGATGAGCTTACTGCCGAGAAAATAGTATTACTTGATCTGGACGGAAATATTCTCGAAGGGGCCCTTAACCCATCGTCGGATACACCGACCCATCTCGAGCTTTACAGAAATTTCGAATCTATCGGCGGTATATGCCATGCCCATCCCGCCGGCGCAACTATGTGGGCACAGGCTTGCAGGGAAATCCCCTGTTTCGGCACAACCGGCGCCGATTACTTTTACGGGGCGGTGCCTGTAACGGACGAAATGACGGAAAATGAAATACAAAGCGATTATGAGCTGAACACAGGAAAATGTATTGTCAGACGATTCGCCGGTATGGACCCGATGACAATGCCTGCGGTGCTTGTTGCCAACCATGCCCCTTTCACCTGGGGCAAATCCGCCGCAGCCTCTGTAGAAGCTATGGTTGTGCTGGAGCAAACGGCAACAATGGCTCTCGGCACTATAACTATAAATCCCCGGCAGGAGCCTATTAGCAAAGCCCTTCTTGACAAACACTACCTGCGGAAACACGGCAAGGACGCTTATTACGGCCAACCTTAGTTTTGTCTCTTGAGCCTTTTTTAGGAGAAATAAAAATGAGAAAAACAACGTTCGGAGTAATCGTTGGAAACAGAGGTTTTTTCCCGGATGTGTTAGCAAAACAGGGACGAAAAGATATACTTGATGTGCTTAAGAAAAATGGTTTCAACTCGGTCGCTTTATCAATGCAGCAGACGAAATACGGCGCAGTTGAGACTTTCGAGGATGCCAGGAAATGTGCCGCACTTTTTTCAGAAAAGGCTGATAAGATTGACGGAATAATCGTAACACTGCCGAACTTCGGTGATGAAAAAGGAGTGGCCGAGACAATCAAACGCTCAGGGCTTAACGTCCCGATTCTGGTCCATGCCGAACCGGATATCCAAGACAAGATGACCTTAGCCAACAGACGGGATTCTTTCTGCGGTAAGATGAGCGTCTGTAATAATCTCAGGCAAGCCGGTATTCCATTTACGCTGACCGGTTCACATACAGTTAAGGCTGCGTCGGCTGAATTTAAAAAAGATTTAAGCGATTTTTCTTCGGTGTGCAGAATTATCAAAGGTCTTAAAAACGCCAGGTTTGGCGCTATTGGAGCCCGCACCGGTGCCTTTAATACTGTTCGCTTCAGTGAGAAAATCCTTGAGTTGTCAGGCATTTCGGTAGAGACCATAGATTTATCCGAAATCCTCGGGAGAGTTGACCGGCTTAGTGATAACGACAGGGCGGTTAAGAGAAAACTGGATGCTATCAGGAAATATATCTCAACCAATTCAATCCCCGCCGATAAACTATTAAAGATGGCCAAATTCGGTTATGTTGTGGATAGTTGGATTAAAGAGACCGAGCTTGACGGCACGGCCATTCAGTGCTGGACATCTCTTGAAGAATTCTTTGGAATAGTACCCTGTACGCTTATGAGCATAATGAGCGAGTCGCTGGTTCCGAGCGCGTGCGAGGTTGATATTACGGGCTTGTTGGGAATGTATATTCTCCAATTGGCCGGCGGTACGCCCAGCGCCCTTCTGGACTGGAACAATAACTACGGCTCTGATCCCGACAAGACCGTCTTGTTCCATTGTAGCAATCTGCCAAAGTCATTCTTCAAAAGCTCTAAAATGGACTATCAGGAGATAATTGCCGGCGCCGTCGGAAAGGACAACACTTACGGAACCATTGTCGGCAGGATAGCACCGGGCAAGGCGACTTTCTGCAGAACCACGACCGACGATAGTGACGGTATCGTCAGCGTTTATGTAGGTGAGGGTGAATTTACAAACGACAAACTCGATACATTCGGCGGATATGGCGTGATGAAAATTGCAAACCTTCAGAGGCTTTTGCAATATATATGCAGGATGGGCTTCGAACATCACGTTGCTGTAAACAAGATAGAAAAAGCCGACGCAATAGCAGAAGCACTTGAAAACTATATGGGCTGGGATGTTTATCAGCATCGATAGAGCGAGATTCTCTAACAGTTTTCCAGCCGGGTAAAACATACTGCAAAATCGAAAGGAGCATATCATGAGGGTAAAAGAGAGAGCTATATTAATAATTGGTATTTGTCTGGCAATATGTCTTCAGGTATGCAGTGCCACAGAAGAGAATATTTTCAAAAGAGATTATCCTATCGAACCGGTACCTTTTATCGATGTAAAGCTGACAGATGAATTCTGGGCGCCTCGGATTGAGACGAACAGAAAGGTCTCGATTCCTTACGCTTTCGGAAAGTGTGAGGAAACCGGCCGGATTGACAATTTTGCCATAGCAGGCGGGCTGTTGAAAGGCGAGCACCGGGCCAACTATCCTTTCGATGATACGGACCCGTATAAAATCATCGAAGGGGCTTCATACTCTTTAGATGTTCATCCGGACCGGAAGCTCGACAGATATCTCGATGTATTGATAGTAAAAATTGCCGCAGCACAGGAGGACGACGGATACTTGTTCACCTGCAGGACCAATAAGGCGAAGAACTTAATCAACTGGTATGGCGATAAACGCTGGTCAAAACTCAAAGGCAGTCACGAATTGTATAACATGGGCCATCTCTACGAAGCGGCGGGGGCGCATTATCAGGCCACCGGCAAACGTACCCTGC
>JABMRO010000128.1 GCA_013202635.1 Planctomycetota bacterium | reverse complement strand
GGCGCCCGCAAAGCCCACTAAGACAATACGAGAAATAGTCCAGACGATCGCTGATAACCAGAATAGGGCCTACAATGTAAGGGTATTATCAAAGAGGCTCCAGCGTATTTCCAAAAATATAACGCAGGAAAGCAGAAATGAATTTAACTATATCCTTGGTGAAGACATAGCGGACTTTGCAATGAAACTCGAGGAAAACCTTTCAAAGAACTGGGCCGGTACCATAAAAATCCTTCAGGGGGAGGCGTTTTTACATTTATGCGAAAATTACCAGAGGCCGAAGCGTGAGTTTGTCATTGCAGAATCAGCCGAAGACTATGTGACTTCCGAGATGATTTTTAGGGCAACCGATGGGAGAGAGCTTAAACCGGCAGATTACCTGAAGATGTTCGAGGATTTCGTTAAGAAGAATCCGGAGCATATTGATGCTATTGATATTTTGCTTAATAGGCCGAAAGAATTTCATACGGATGAACTTAAGGCATTGCGCGAGAAGCTTGCGACTAAGCCGGGCAATCTAATAGACAAATTTAATGAAAGAAACCTCCGCAGGGCCTACAACAAGGAGTTAGCGGATATAATTTCAATAATCAGGCATGCCGCCAAAAATGAAGATCTTTTAACCGTGGAAAGCCGCGTTGACCGGGCCCTGTCTAAAGTTAAGGCAAAACATAGTTTTACTGAAGCGCAGGGGAAATGGCTTGAACTGATTCGGCACCATTTAGTAGCTAATTTATTAATCGAAAAAGATGATATTGATACCTTGCCAATATTCACAAGACAAGGTATGAACTATGCTAAGTTAAACAGAGTATTTGATGGCAAACTTAATGAGCTTTTGAAAGAGATAAACGAGGCGGTGATAACATGAGCGACGTAGTAGGCAAACTTTGGGGTTTCTGCCATACTTTAAGACATGACGGCATTGATTATGGGGACTATATTGAGCAACTTACCTATCTTCTCTTCTTGAAGATGGCTGATGAGAAAGGCGCGAATATTCCCAAGGAGTATTCGTGGCGAGTATTACGCGAGAAATCAGGCACAGAACTTACGGAATTTTATATGGATGCCTTGCGAGGCCTTGGCAAACAAAAAAATACGCTCGGCGATATATATGCCGGGGCAATCTCAAAGTTTTCTAATCCGGTCAACCTTAAGAAGCTTATTAACCTTATCGATGAAATCGAATGGACAAGCCTCAATGTAGATGTTAAAGCGGCCGCGTATGAGGGCCTGCTTGAGAAATCAGCGTCTGAGGGCAAAAAAGGCGCAGGCCAATATTTTACGCCTCGCATACTCATTCAATCAATCGTAAGGTGCATGAAGCCTGACCCCCGAAAGTCAAAAGATTACACAATTCATGATCCGGCAGCAGGCACAGGGGGATTCTTGGTTTGCGCCTATGAATGGCTTATGGAACACACGAAGGGAAGTCTTGAACGAGATGACGCCAAGCGAATTACAAATAAAGTCTATACCGGCACTGAACTCGTAGCAAGGCCACGGAGACTTGCTTTAATGAACCTATATTTACACGGTATCCATGTCAACATTTATCTCGGAGATTCGATATATGAGCCGTTAAAAAGCACAAGATACCACTGCGTGCTCACCAATCCGCCTTTTGGCACTAAAGGCGCAAATCAGGCTCCGGAGCGCGATGATTTCACTATTTCAACCAGCAATAAACAGCTTAATTTTATCCAACATGTTGTGAACATCTTAAAGCCCGGAGGCCGCGCGGCCATGGTCTTACCGGACAACTGTTTATTTGAGGATAAAGCAGGTGAGGTTTTAGAAATTCTTACTCAAGACTGCAATTTACACACAATTTTACGTCTACCTCGCGGGACATTTACACCATACAGCCAAGGCGTTAAAGCAAACGTGATTTTCTTCCAGAAAGGCATGCCGACTGAAAATGTTTGGATTTTTGATGCCCGCTCCAATGTGCCCGGAATTACGAAAAAAGAACGCCCTCTCACAAAAAAACACTTTGAAGAATTTGATACCTGTTACGGTAAAGATCCAAATGGTAGAAGTAAGCGTGAAGATTTGGGGGAAAAGAGCCGTTTCAGGTGTTTCAACATCAATCAGGTCAAAGAGCGTGGGTATAAACTTGATATCACATGGCTAAAGGACGAATCTCTGGATGATCCGGAAGATTTGCCCGAGCCGCAGGACTTGGCTTCGGAAGCAATTACGGAGCTCGAAACCGTTGTGGATAGCCTTAAAGAAATCGTGTCAGAGCTGGAGAGTAATGGAAAATAAATTGCCAAAGGGATGGACGTCTTGTCCTTTAAAAGATGTTGTTTCTTCTCGTAAAGGAAAGAGACCCGACTACGTAATTGATTATGCCAAAAAAGGATACGACCCCTATATTTTGATTGATGAATTGGAAGGCAAATCGCCGCGAACATATACGAATGATCCTAAAATTCCCAGAGCAACAGAAAAAGATGTTTTGCTGGTTTGGGATGGAAGCATAGGTAAATGTGCCAGCGGACGCTCCGGAGCAGTTGGATCAACGATTGCAGTATTATCACCTAATAATGGACTAAACACAAAATATTTGGAATATTTTATAAAGCGAAGCAAGAATTATATTACAGAAACAAGCACGGGTTCGGGGCTTCAGCATGTAAATAAAAGTTTGCTTAAAACGTTGGAGATTCCTTTACCTCCCGATGGAGGACAAAAACGCATTGCCGATAAACTGGGC
>JABMRO010000127.1 GCA_013202635.1 Planctomycetota bacterium | reverse complement strand
TTATCAAAAAAATCGAAGTAGCATTGCTGTCTGTAATCGGGGTAGGTATAAGCCTGCTGTCGCCAATGACCCTTGTCGAAAATCAACGTTACTTCGGCATACATATTTTTGCTAATATATATACGATGCGAATAGTTTTTTGTTGTCGCTAATACCAGTTTTGAAGGCTCAATTATACCCGGGTCCAGGTTTACCGGTCTTGTCAGTGGAAGTGCCAGCTTTTTTGCCAGTTTTTGTTCGAGCTTGTTGGTCTGGTGTTTAATTTTGGCTAATATGCCGGGATCAATCAGCCGTTTAACGCTGACAAACTGCCTTAAGATGCGTGGGCCTGTCTGATCCTTGTAATAATCGGTTTGGTCGAACGGCCAGACCTCGCTTGAAAAATCGACCTTGCCGAACTTGTCACTCAACGAATCGGCTGCTGTGTGCAGGCAGTGATGGTTAGCAGCTAAAATTCCTATAATAAGCTTTACCGGCTTAGGGTCATTTAATTTCCACATTTATAGTTTTGAGTTTTTAGTTTTTGGTTCCTGGTTTTTGTCTCAGACATCGCAAATTCGTACCGCATAAGCGAGAGACTTGATGGGATCCCGCTTTGGGATAAACTCGTGTGCCACATATCCTTTGAAACCCGTCTTGACGATTGCACGCATAATTGCAGGATAATACAACTCCTGTGTCTCGTCGATTTCGTTTCGCCCCGGATTGCCGCCTGTATGATAATGGTCTATGTATTCATGATAATCTTGAATTGTGCGGATAATATCACCTTCCATTATCTGGGCGTGATAGATATCGTACAGAATTTTAACTCTATCTGAACCTACTTTTTTACAGACTTCCACACCCCATGCCATTTTATCAAACATATAATCTTTGTGGTTTACTTTACTGTTGAGGTACTCGATGCAAATAGTTACCTTTTTCTTTTCAGCATGTCCGGCGACCTGTTTGAGGGCGGTTACCATATTTTCGATACCTACATCGTCGGGCATGCCGGCCCGGTTGCCGGGGAAGGTAATTACATTCGGGAATTTATATTCTGCGGTTGCATCGATTGCTGAGCGGATTTGTGCGAGGCATTGCTTATGATTCTCTGTTCGATTTAGTCCCTTCGAAAGGCCGTGTGTATTCACCATTGAGCATACAAGGCCATATTTTTTAACGGTAGCAAAGTCCCTGGGGCCAAGTAGGTCGATGGCTTTTATGCCCATCTTCCTGGATATCTCACATAGTTCGTCAAGCGAGAGCTTTCCATAGCACCACTTACTCACGGATTGATTGATGCGCCCTTTCTTAACGATTCGTTCGATATTGTCGGGTACGGCGGCATATCCGCTACCGGTCAATGAGCCGGCAACTGCACCGGCGACCATCAGAGAAGTATTGCCAATAAATGACCGTCTTGAGAGTTTGTCTTCTTTCATCGGTTTTCTCCTTTTCAATTTTGTATTGGTTCTAAAATTTCATAATTACCACTTATAAGCATTATATTAAGTCTTAAGCTGTTCTTTCAAAGAGCCGACCAGTTTAATCACATTATCTGTTGCCTTTTCAATTGGAACTTTTTGGCTTTGGGATTCACATCTAAGTTTTATCTCGACGTTGCCCTCTGCGACAGATCTTTTGCCGACAGTGACTCTCACGGGTATGCCAATCAGATCGGCATCTTTGAATTTCACTCCACCGCGAAGGACTCTGTCGTCCAGCAATACGTCAATACCCTTGTCGAGTAACTGCCGGTAAATATTCTCTGCTACTTTGGCAACATTATCATCGTCCTGATTGACAGAAGTAACGATGACTTCGAACGGTGCAATACTAATCGGCCAGATAATACCGTTGTCGTCATTGCCGAGTTCAATGGCTGAGGCAAGAATTCGATTTATTCCAATACCATAGCAGCCCATAATGCAGGGATTCTCATTCCCTTCTTCATCGAGGAATTTTGCGCCGAGTTTTTTGCTGTATTTGGTACCGAGCTTGAACACCTGCCCGACTTCGATACCCTTCTTAAAAAGCAGCTTTTTGCCGTTATGCGTATCACCCTGTCCGGCGTAGCGAATGTCAGTGATAGTAATATTATCACCTTTGAGTGGAAAATCTCTGCCCGGAACGACATTTCTTATGTGATAGTCTGTCTTATTAGCGCCTGTTACACTCACTGCCATCGCTGCTACGGTGTGGTCGATGATCAGTTTATTGGCAATTATTAGGTTAAATGGACCGGCAAATCCAACTTTTGCACCAGTAATAAGTTCTATGTAGTCTTCCCGGTCGCATAGTCCAACATGTCGGCCACCAAGAGCCTGCGTAAGTTTTTCTTGATTAACCTCATGGTCACCGCGGATGAGTACGGCATAAAAACCAGCGTGTCGCGCTTTTATAATTTTTGGAAACTGCCCGTGATGAGTACCCTTGTACTCGCTGATTTCCTTATCTATATCCTCCGATGTATATGTAGTATAAATCAATGTTTTTATCATGTCTTTGGGTTTTGTCTTGAGGAATTCGCAGACCGCTTCAATGCTGCCGATATTCGGGGTGTGGACTTCCTCCATTGCTGGAATTTCAGTTTTAGCTGAATCTTTTGGCAATGGGTCCACTGCTGCTCTTTCGAGGTTTGCTGCGTAAGAGCCGTCTTCGGTATAAACGATAGTATCCTCGCCTGATTCGCACGGGATAGTAAACTGATGTGAACCCGAACCGCCCATCTCGCCGGACTCAGCCTCAACAATCACATATTCGAGGCCGCAGCGTTTGAAAACATTGCAATACGCATCATACATTGCCTTGTAAGATTCATCGAGACCTGCAGGGTTGGAATCAAAGCTGTAGGCGTCCTTCATAATGAATTCGCGTGAACGAATTGCCCCAAAACGCGGTCGGAACTCG
>JABMRO010000126.1 GCA_013202635.1 Planctomycetota bacterium | reverse complement strand
GTCTATCGAATCGCATCAGAATATGCGTGCAGGTTTGATCTGAAACGTGGTTGCTCGTCGGCGTGGCAGAAAAGTTTAATCGGCTGCGACAGTGGCAGTACAGAAGTCCAGGAATGGCTGGAAGCCGTCCCCTCGAACAGGATTATGTGGGGCTCTGACACCGGGACCGCCGAAGGAATATATGGGGCTACCGTGTTTACCCGACAGTGCCTGGCCGAAGCATTGGCCGAGAAGGTCATCCGAAGAGAACTCAACGAGAAAGATGCGCTGCGAATTGCTCGGCAGGTCATGCGTGAAAACGCACTGGAGTTGTTTCCTCAACTTAAGGAGCGACTCTGGCGAAAGCGAGAACGAATATACGAAAACAAATGAGGTCATAAAATATGAAGAATTTATCGATAGTTTCAAGAATCGTGCTAATCGTTTTGATTTTCAGCATATGTGCCGGGGGTTGCGCTGGTACCAAACTGGAAACACCTTGTAGGATTTCGGTCTTGACATACAACATCTATCATGGGGCCGATGCCAATGGAAATTCAAATCTTGATGCTGTTGCCGGGATAATAAATTCGCTTGGGCCCGATCTTGTTGCGCTGCAGGAGGTGGACAATAAAACAACGCGTGCCAAAGGTCTTGACCTTACGGCCGAATTAAGTCAACGCACAGGAATGCAGGGTGTGTTCGGTAAAGCAATGGACTATGCCGGTGGAGGATACGGAGAAGCGGTTCTTACTCGCCATCCCATTATCTATACAAAGAATAATCTTCTGCCGCACACACCTAAAACTGAGCCGCGAGCCGCCCTGGAAATTCAGATAGAGCTGCCGACCGGAGAGAGAATAGTCTTTGTAGGTACACACTTAGACCATTTGCGGGATCAGAATAACCGGATGAATCAGTCGAGACGTATCAAAGAATTATATGAGAACTATGGCCTTCCAATAATCTTAGCGGGCGATATCAATGCCGTTCCAGGCAGTGACCCAATCAATCTTTTATGTAAGCAGTGGTCCTATGCTTCTCAGGATGATCCGCAGCCTACCATTCCTTCTGTCAGGCCGAGAAGAAAAATCGATTATATTATGTACAAACCAAAGGATCGATGGAAGGTTATAGAGGTACGAGTAATAGATGAGAAAGTTGCCTCAGATCACTGCCCTGTTTTTGCGGTGTTGGAATTACTTCCTGACGGTTAAAATAGAAAATGTCAGATTCAATTTCGGAGATACCAGCAATGAAAGATGGTTCAATTAAGCGTCGTGATTTTCTGCAATCAGCCGGTTTTGCTCTGGGTGCTCTTTTAATGCCAGGGTGCTCGATGGTATCCCGGTTTCGGTCGATGGACGAGGAAAAACGACCGCCCAATATAGTCTATATATTGGCCGATGATATGGGATACGGTGACCTTGCCTGCCAGAATCCCGAATCGAAAACGCCCACACCCAATCTAAACCAGCTTGCATCCGAGGGGATTCGCTTTACTGATGCCCATTCACCGTCTGCAGTTTGCTCTCCGACTCGGTACGGAATCCTTACGGGCCGTTATTGCTGGCGGACTCGACTTAAGAACTCGGTTTTGTGGCCCTGGGATAAGCCATTAATTGAGGCGAACCGCCTCACGGTCGGTAAGCTCTTGAAGTCTCACGGCTATGATACCGCTTGCATAGGTAAGTGGCATCTCGGTTGGGACTGGCCGACCTCGGATGGCAAAGAGCCTATCGGCATAGGCAAAACCAATGTTGCAAACAGCGGTTCAAATGTGGATTTCAAAAAAACCATCGTTAATGGGCCGACTACCCGCGGATTTGACTATTATTTCGGAACGGCAGTACCCAACTTCCCGCCTTACTGTTTTATTGAAAACGAAATGACTGTCGGAATACCAGCCGGGAAAAAGCCCAATAATATGTTTGGTTCTCCCGGGCCAATACTCGATGGGTGGGAGCTGGAAGAGATTTTAGCCGGCCTTGAGAGAAAAGCTGTCGAATATATTGATGCCAAAGGCGGCAGAGTTAACGACCCGGCCTTTAGACAAACCACCGGCAAGCCATTCTTCCTGTACGTCCCCCTAACCGCTCCGCACACCCCGATAGCTCCTGCCCGTCAGTTCAAAGGCAAGAGTAAGGCCGGTGCTTACGGAGATTTTATCTGCCAGGTTGACCATGTTGCCGGTCGGGTAATCGATGCTCTCAAACGCAACGGCCTGGCCGACAACACGCTGGTCATATTCACAAGCGACAATGGTTCACCGGGGCGGGACGGCACGAACATGAGCGGCAAGACAAACAGCGTGAGGCGTTTTGGACACAATCCGAGCTATATCTACAGAGGCATCAAAGCTGATGCATGGGATGGCGGACACAGAGTGCCGTTCATAGCTCGCTGGCCCGGACGTATAAAACCGGGGTCGGTCGGCGATGAGACTGTCTGCCATGTTGACCTCATGGCTACATGTGCGGCTATTCTGGGGTACGAATTGCCGCCTAATGCTGGTGAGGATAGCTACAATATTCTGCCGGCTCTGACCGGTAGTAAGCTTGTCGAACCCATCCGTGAAGCAACTGTCCATCATTCCGGTAATGGTATGTTTGCAATAAGACAGGGAAAGTGGAAGCTGATTCTTGGCCGGGGCTCAGGGGGTTGGAGCGGCCGAGGCCTGCCTGAAGACCCTCCCGTACAACTCTACGATATGAGTATGGATGTTTCAGAGAGAACAAACCTTTGCACCGAATATCCAGACATAGTGGAAGGGCTGACTAAATTGTTGCAGAAGTACAAACTACAGGGACACAGCAGGCCGATGAGTTGAGTATTACGTAGCTGCTCAGAATCCCTGACATCGTATCGGCCAATGATATAGACCTGATTAATAGCATAAAACGGTAGGAGTTCCGAAGTAAGTCTGGTAAAATAGGCTCTCTAAGGAGTAACTTGTATGTTTTAGATTTGACGGCAACTAATGTGTACATGCAGCCTTAGGAGAAAAAAATGAAAAGACGGGAATTCATCACCGCATCAGCCGCGGTGGCGGTGGGGCTTTCTATGTTGTCTAATGAAAGCTTCGCGAAACCTGCCGGCAGGCAACAACCTAATATTTTGTTTATTATCTGTGATCAGTTGGCGGCACATGCACTGAGCTGTTATGGCGGGCCGGTGCGGACGCCCAATATAGACCGTCTTGCGGACGAAGGCGTTCGATTCACACAGGCGACTTGTGTTACTCCGTTCTGTTCACCGACGCGGGCTTCGATTATTACCGGCAGGTATCCTCATGCCCATGGTATTGTATTGAACTGCGCACCGAAACGACAGGAAGGAATACACCCGCACGACATTACGACTGAAAAGATTCTCAGTGATGCCGGCTATATAACACATCATTACGGCAAGTGGCATCTGCAGGGGGATAAGCTGCCGTACTATCCAGATATGTTCCGTCCCGGTTTCGAGTATGTCCAGAAGATGCAGCCCGTTTTCAATAAAGTCAGAAAGCGTGATTCGTCAACTTATATGAACTGGTACAAGTGGCCCTTGCCGGTGGAGATTGAACCGCGATTTCAGAAGGCTGTCGATGCGCTGGGCGATCGATGGAAGGGCAGAAGCTTAGCCGAGTTCATAACAAAGATGGGCAAACTCAAGCTGCCGTTATCCCAGTGCTATGATGTGCAGATCGCGGATCTAACATGCAAAAAGCTCAATGCACTTCGATTCGGTTCAAAACCGTTCATGATAACCTGTTCGTTCAACTGGCCGCACGATCCGAATGTTGTGCCCTCACCGTACTACGAAATGTTCGACCCTGATGAGATTGAACTGCCCGCCAATCACGCACGTGAAGAGCGCTTTGAAAAGGACTGGTCGCGCGAGATCATCCGGAGCCTGGGCGAACGTGGTATGCGGGAGTTTCTGCGAATCTACTACGGTATGGTAAAGCTTATCGACGACCAGGTCGGCAGAGTTCTGTCCGCACTTGAAAAAACAGCCGGGATGGATGACACCGTCGTTGTATTTACTGCCGATCACGGCGATATGATGGGCGGCCACGACATGGTGTGGAAATCGAACCACAGTTTTTATGAAGAAGTTGTAAGAGTTCCTCTGATTATTCGATATCCGAAGAAGTTCAAGCCGCAGGTAAGCGGCATTGCAACCGATTCGACCGACCTGATGCCAACACTGCTGGAACTTACGGGCAAATCAATCCCCCCGGTTGTGCAGGGACAAAGCCTTGTGCCGTTTCTGACCGGGCAAAAGGATAATTCACAGGCAAGGCAGTTCACGTTTTCCGAACGCCTCAGGGGGCAATCCGAAAGGCCGGCGCGAAGTCCTGCCGGGTACGAAAGGTTCGTTTATGATTCGCGGTAAAGGCTTTAAGCTGGCCCGCTATGAAAATGGCCATGAGTATCTTTACGATTTGAAAAATGACCCCGGTGAAACAAAAAACCGGGCCGACGACCCGGCGTACCAGGCTGTTCGCAAAGAGCTGTCAACCGAACTGGACAACTGGCTCAAACGTAC
>JABMRO010000125.1 GCA_013202635.1 Planctomycetota bacterium | reverse complement strand
GCCTTTAGACGGTCCTCGAATTCGCCCCTGAATTTTGTTCCGGCTATGAGCGAGCCCATATCCAGAGCGATAATCCTTTTATTCTTGAGGCCCGCAGGGACATCGCCTGCAATTATTCGCTGGGCGAGGCCTTCGACGATTGCGGTTTTGCCGACGCCCGGTTCGCCGATTAGTACGGGATTATTTTTCTTTCGGCGGTTGATGACCTGCATACACCGGCGAATCTCCTGGTCTCTGCCGATGACGGGGTCGAGCTTTCCCTTTTGTGCCATATCCAAAAGATCGATGCCGTAGCGTTCGAGGGCTTTGTATTTGTCTTCTGGGTTCTGGTCGGTTATTTTTTCCGGGCCGCGAATCTCTTTCAAGGCGCTCTCAATTTGTTCCGGTGAGATTGAGTTTAGCCGCAGTATCTCTTTTGCGTCGCTTTGTACCGAGGAAAGTGAGATAAACAGATGCTCGACGCTGAGGTATTCGTCGCCCATCGCATCGGCCCTGTTTTGTGCGTCCAGGACAACCTGGCTAAGTGCCGGGTCCGGCATAAGCTGATTAGTACCGGAGCCCTGTGGCAGCCGGCCAAGCTCGCTTTCGGTCATCTCTTTAATTCGCGAGACGTTGGCGCCTATCTTTTTCATAATCCCGACCGTGATGCCTTCATCGTCTCCGCATACAGCGGACAGAAGATGCAGCGGCGACATAACAGTATGCGATTTTGCCATCACAATCTGCTGGGCTGTAGCCAATGCTTCCTGGGCTTTTAGTGTGAATTTGTCGAATTTCATTATTAACCTTTTTTCTTTGTACAAACGTAATTTCAATTACAGAGCTTTTCTAACCTTATATAAATGCAAACAGCGTGCCCAAACAAGGAGAAATTGTAATTGTTGCCGTTGAAGGCAGTTACAGTTTTTCAGGGTTACGGGTGTGTGCCAATTTGGCAGGTATTTGCCCGCATTCTTACAATAGGCGGTCGGTGTTCGATATTATTCGTAGGAACAGTGCCGGTTCGGGTAATTCGGGGATTTTTGTTGTGGACGGTTTGGTTAGGCGGCCCTGGATATCGACCGACAGCTTTTGAGACTTTTTGGGTCAGCTTCGATAAGTACGGTGAGAGGTTATCCGCCGCCGACCCATCCGGTTTTGACATTGTAGATGAAGTTGCCTCTGAGGCGGGTGCTGATGTACACGGCGTCGCCGTTGATGGCGAAGACGGCCTCGAGCTTTTTTCTTATCTTGATTTGTGCCGCACCATATTGGGCCAATGCGTTGTACAGGTCTTCTCCATATTGGAGAATCTGATTATCGGAAAAGCCCGCCTGCCGCATGACCCGCACAACATCATCGGAAGTTAGAGTAAGTGCATTCTGGTTATTCAGGGGAAAGATCTCAAAGCCTCTGTTTCCTGTACAACCACCCAAACCAAAAGCCAGAAGCGTAAGCAGCAATGATATACAAATCACATCGAAGTTTTTTAATCCCTGGCTATTTTGCTTCATAGCTTTTGTCTCCTCTTATTACATCCCTTTATCTGATCGGACGTGATAAACTTCGCCTCAGACTCGCCCCAAAATCTCCTTCCATCGGCCGGACTGGAGCCTGTCTCATTTGCATTTGAGTCTGTCCCATTTGAGCTTGTCCGATTGGGGCCTGTATTCCGGATGCGGGTGAAGGTGCAAAATCGGTTGCCTGGCCCGGCTCAGGTATTAAGCGTGCCGTGACGAAAACGGCAATCTCCCTCGAGGACGCTTCGTCGTTTGTGTTCTTGAATAATCCACCGATAATCGGAAGTTTACTGAGCCCCGGGACGCGTCTTTTGTCGGTACGTGTTCTGTTCTCTGTCAAACCGGCCAGAGCAACGGTTCCGCCGTCTTTGATACGGACGGTGTTCGTTGATGTTCTGCGTGTAACGACGGGCAGGTCGCTTTCTCTGCCGCGCGGTATGCTGTCGCTGACCTCGATGGCCAGAGACAGTGTAATATCATTATTGTCCCCGATGTGGGGTGTGATATTTAACTTGGTTCCGGACTCAACCGTTTCCAGCCGGGAATAGTAATTGAAGAAACCAGAATCTTGGCCTTGGTTACTGGTCATAAAATAGTACTCTTCTGTCATGACAGCGATTTCGGCCACCTTGCCGTCCTGTGCCAATACCTGAGGATTGGCTATTATGGTAGCCTCGTCATTCTGAGCAAGGAGATTCAGCACTATATCCAGCGAATTGGTAAATGATGCATCCGGTGTATATCCGATTGAGAGACCCCAGGGCACTTTACCTCCGAAGTCCATATCGCCTGAAGCACCTCTTCCGAGAAGGTCATTGCCGAACATTCCAAAGCTAATCCTTGGCCAACCCCACTGTACACCCAGGTTCAGCAGATTTCCTCGCTCCATAACCACGATACGTGCATCCAGGAGGACCTGTGAACGAACTTTGTCGATTTGCTTCAGGTCAGCGATGATACGCTCGGCCATGGCCGGTGAAGCAGTAACAACCACTGTATATGTTTCAGCTCCCGGGGGGCCAATTTCGGCCTGTACGTAATCTCTGAAAGCGGTAGATAGAAGGCCTACAGCGGCCTCGGCCGTGACATAGTTCATTTTTATGCGGTGTGTTTCGCTCATTTGTGCGAACATCTCGTTTCTTATGCCTCCTGGGGCAATAGCTCCTGAGGCAACAAGATAGTAATACGGAGTCTTCTTCCAGATATAAGGAGTTCCTGCCAGGACAATATCGAGCGCCGTTTCGAGTGTCATATCTTTTAGTGTGCAGGTTACCGTGCCTACTATGGTTTCATCGGGGATAATGGTAACGTCGGCCGCCGCTGCGATATTCTGGAGGGCATCTATAATCTGGTCTTCAATAAAGGTATTACTAATAAGCGTTACTTGCGGAACGGGTACGCTTGGTTCCGTTACTGCAGGAGCTTGCCGCTGCTTAATAAGTTCATCCAATTGTTTTTGTATCTGCTCCAAAGGCGTGAGCGGTTTTTCGGGCTCAGTGCTGGGCAGAGGAGTCGGTGCAAGAGGAATATCTCCGGTCCAACCATCGCCTTCGGGCACCTTGACTGTCGGGGCACCAGGTGTGGGCGTCGGCGTTGGTGTAGTCGGAAATTTGCGTGAAGGAGGAATTGCCGAAACGGGCATATCATTCTTCCAATTTTCGGTAATGTTGGTGATGTATGGCTTGCTGGGGAACTGGAAGCCTTCTTTTTCCAGCGCAATCTCGCCGGTCCAGTTATATGGCACCTGGACGCTGAACTGGCCCCTGGCGTTGGTGACGGCAGTGCCTCCGCCATTATTTGCCGAGACCTTAACACCTTCAATACCTGTCCCGTCAGGCATTTGAACAGCATCGGAGATGGTAAACATCCGGACAATAGCTGTGAAGACCTGATTTGACTGGTCTCTTGTAACGGGCACAGCGTATCGTTTATTTGTCGGCCTGAAGGTGTGGCCTACCAGGGTAGGCGTTACCGTGCCGCGCCAGCCGTAATCTAAGGTCATCTTATACTCGCCGTTTGCATTAGTTGTAGCCGAACCACCGTCGCTGTCTGCTAAAACAAATATACCTTCGACAGGATCACCCTTGTCAGTGCGTATGGTGCCGGCAATAGTACGTTTTTCTTTTGATGCGTAATAGTCGCGATTAACCTCAGGGCTGTACAGTTCAGGGTATTCTATTTCTGCCGGGTCAAAGGTGTAGCCGGCCTTTGCGGGCGTAATTGTTCCCTTCCAGCCATATTTGACTTCGACGCTGTAAGTACCGTCCGGATTGCTCATAACAGCTCTTCCGGGCAGACCTTTAAGAGTTACACCGCCAACTCCAACAGAGCCGCTGATTATAAAGGTAATCTCTTTTGGGGTGTAGTTAGTTTTCTGGTCTTTTGTAATGGCGGCATATGTCTTCTCTGGCGGATTGAACTCGTAGCCGTCCTTCATAGGTATAACGATATCACTGAAGCCCCAGTCAACTTTGGTACTGTAAATGCCGCCCGGGCCGGTAACCGGATTGCCAGGCAGGCCTTGCATTGTTACACCCTCCAGACCGGCGGAACCGGAAATTGTTAACATAATCGGCTCTGGAGTGTAATTCTGATTGGTCTTGTCGGTCATAAGTTTAGAGTAGTTTCTTGTAGCTGTTTCAAACTTGTAACCCGGCTTTACAGGCTTTACGGTTCCGTTCCAACCCCATTCAACGATGGCGGTGTAATCGCCGTTCCCATCGGTAAAGACGGCAGGTTCTGGCGGTCCGGTCATTTCTACTGAATCCATACCAGCGTTGCCGGATATTGTGAAAGTAATCGGATTTGCAAAATAATCCTGATTTAGATACGAATTAATAATATCGGTATATGGCATCTCAGCCGGCTCGAAGGTGTAGCCATCTTTTTTCGGCTTGACCGTTCCGCCCCAGTTGAATGGAACCGTTGCGGTATATGCTCCGTTCGTTCTGGTCTTCGGATTACCCGGCAGACCGTCCATTGTTACCCCATCCACCTGGGCCGAGCCTGAGATTGTAAAGGTAACGAGCGCAGCAGTATAATTTTGGTTCGGCATGTCCCTGTTGACGGCAGTGTATGATTTATTGCCTGGTGTGAATATATAACCATCCTTCATTGGCACAGCGCTGCCGTTGAAACCGAATTCCACAACGGCCTCGTAAGAGCCGTTTTTGTCTGTAACGGGAGCACCAGGCAGGCCGTCTATTGCCACGCCTTCCATAGGTTTAGCGTCAACAGTAGCAGTTACTTTCCCCGAGATTTTAAATGTCTTTAGCTTTGCGACGTAGTCCTGATTAATCTGGTCGCTTGTAACCTTCGGATAGGGTATTTGTTTTGGTTCGAAGGTAAAACCCGGCATTACAGGCGTAACAGTGCCTTTCCAGCCGTAATCAACCGTCGCGTTATAGTATCCATTATCATCGGTAACTGTGTTCGGCAGACCGCTCATAGTCACGCCAGGCTGGCCCACAAAACCGGAGATAGTGAAAGTTAGCCTTTGCCCAGGAATTACAGCCTGGACGCTGGCGTTCAGCGCGCAGATTAGAACAACGCAGAGAACTACTACGCCGTCCGATAAAATTTTACCGATATTTTTCCTTGCCATAAGTCAATGTCCCTTTCTGTAGCCATTAACCGGCAGAACTACAGCTCTTTTGCCTTGTATCGGCAATCCAGCGTGTTTCTTTAGTAAAAAATGACTTTGCCGGTGAACTACCATTGTACCTCTATTTTTCCTCCAAGCTCCTCTTGTAATTGTAAAACTTCCATGACCTTTTGACCTCCCTGGGCCATGACTCTTATACCTATTTGCTTTTCAACTCTATCTGACGGGTTTGGGCCGTATCTCAACTCCGCGGCGAGACGGTAAGTACCGACAGGAATCCCGGAAACATCGATAACACCGGAGTAATCCCTGGCCTCGAAGGGCAGAACCATATTTGTTTTCCTGCTTGTTAGTGCTGCCAGTGCCCTTGGTATGCCCGTGGCGTCTGCGACGGCGGCCCTGCATCTTATTGGAGTAAAGTGAATTCGACCGAAATTGCCGTACCTTGCGACAATATAGTACTCTGAACCGTCTTTTAGGGCCGGTCTGAGCGTCATTCCGATTACATAGGGTTCGATATTAATATTCTTGTTTGCCACGCTGATAGGTGCAGTTGTTACTCCGCCACTCTGGCCGTCTTCATAGGTACTGACCAGGCCAAGGAGGGCATAATAACAGGGAATCAGCTCAGATACGTTGTTTGGCATTTTTGAAACAATTCGTATGGACTGCTGTTTATGGCTGAGCAGCTTGAATTGCTTAGGCTCTATCGTCAGCCATCCGGTGCAGTTCAAATCATCGCCCTTCAAGTCGCCGAAAGCGACTCCCATAAGGCTCTGGGGCAACCTGACAGCGGTGCGGACATTGACGGTTTCGTCCGAGGCATTATAGACCTTTATCGCTTCGACGCGGGTAGCCCCCGGCAGTGAGCTTATCAAAACACTGTTGGGCAGCAGGTCAATGGGTACATCGGCGGCCACCTGTGTAATACTTTTGTCTCCGACAAAATCCATGTCCTTCGTAATCCTTTGGTCGCGCCGTCCGTCAACATAGAGCCATCCGCCTACCTTGTATTTTGCCGTTGGCAGAGTCCGCCCGATGTTGGCTTTTAATTTTAATTTTGCCCCCGGCAAGATACTTACACCGTCGAATTCCGCGGTTGTAATCTCCCGCCAGTGTCCATCGAGGAAGCCTTTGATTTGAGCAAAACCCTTCAGGCGTGAACGTGTTCCGCCGTTATTATCAATGCTCATCGAGACATATGTTGTTGCCGGTTTGTCTCTCAAGGCTTTGATGGACTCGAGTCCCATGTTTTTAAGCTCTATTTTATGCCGCATGGGCCGTCCCTCTACCACGATGAGTACAGGCGTTAAAAAACGCACCACTATGCCGAAATGTCCTCCCAGGTCAGGCCTTGGTCTAATGCTCGAAATAATCCCCGCAGCGTAAAAACCGCGTGTACGCCTCGGCACTTTTATAGTTACCTTTACTCGGGCTGATCCCACAGGGGGGATTTGAACGGAATCATTTCCGAGGGTTATCCAGTCCTTGCACGAAGAAAGGCCCGATCTATCGAAATCTTTGTCATTAGGCTCAATGATTCTCCACTGGCCGTCCTCCCACTGAGCCAAATCGATAACCGATAAGGTTACATTGTGGATCTCGTTCGGGTCGAAATTTTGAAGACTCATTGCCGTTTCAAAGACTTGTTTAGGCATGACCGGAAGGTCCATTCTCATCGGCTGGACTATAAACTGGCCGAACGCAGACCCCCCTGAGACAAAAAGGCTCACCGCAAGTACGACGGCAAAAAACAGATGGCTTTGAGCGACATTTTGCTTCCTCACTTTTCTACCTCCCAATAACACAATATACTAAAATAACTTTGTTCCAATGTCGAATATGAACAAATCCAAAATTACTTGCTGCTTTTACGATTCCGGGTTTATTGTTGCATCTTTTATTGCATTTTAGTGGCAATTTCCGGGATTTTTACACCAATACTGTGACTTTTTCCTTTTCGGCTATTTAACAAGTTTACTTTTTATAATTCCTTCCCCAAATCCCATAATGGCCGCCCATCCGCTCCGCAATTCTATTCTCGTAAAAGCTCTTTTTGCACGATAACGACATTTGTACTTTTCTTCCTTCTGATACCCGTTTTCAATTATTACCAAGTCTATCATTTTCTTACTTCAATGTCAAGTATAATCTACCCAAATCTCCCATATTGACAAAAATGTTTATAAAAAAACAGGGAGGGAAGATTTGGCATCTATCCCTCCCTATAAACATCCTTTTCAACAGTTACCAGCAGAGAGTTATGTACATTTGTCTCCACTAAGGCTGTCGTGCTGATTAACTATTACGGACCATCCGGGGGCTTTACGTTAATCGTAAGCGTACCAACCTGGATTTTCGCGACGGCTGTTGCAGCCTTCCAGATCTCTGTATTCCAGGTATCGAGGCAAACCTTTAATGTTTCCCAGTCACCAGTGGAGCCGTTGATCTGATTGTCATCACCATCCCAGTAAATACTGTAGTCCGTGATAATGGGGCCATCCTTCGCTAACGTGGCACCAAAAATAGCTGGGAAGTTGGCTCTGACCTCGATAGTCTCGCAGTCTGAGTAACACGGGAAGGCACGGTCTCCCGTACAATCTACCTGTACGAGCTCAATTTTACGGTCCTGGCAATCCTTGAGCTGTACATAATGACCCACTTCCATAAACACAGGCATTGTGCATAAGTTTATTGATTTGTAGGTCCAGGGCCAGTCGCCGTCTTTTTTGATGGCTGGACTGCCCGCATGTACTGTGGTAACCAGCAGAGCTAAAACTGCAATCGCAATTATACTTTTCTTTACCATTTTCATATCCCTTTCTTAACCCTCGCTCCCTGAAAGGCCATTTTTTTGACCTTCGGAGCTACTAAAAATTTCCTTAGCCCAAGCTTAGTGCCTGAACCACACGTTTAGCGGGACGAAATCTTTTAACCGACCCCAACGGCTATGCCCGCTTTAATGCCTGTCTGAGTCGGGACCCATGAAGATTACGATTTTCGATCCGGGAATATCGTTCCCGGTCGTGAATCGTTTTGCCGCCCCAAGAACGGGCCTGCTTCTTCGGGCGGTTCGCAAGCATCCTTACACTTACGAATCATCACTTCTCACTACCTCACACCTCCTTTCTCCCCAATCCTTTTTCTTAAGGAAGGGGGCTGTTCTACTTGAACAACTTCTATCCACAAACCCTGGGCATTGATATTCGTTATTATTATGCAATATTCTGCTTCTTTCTTTTTTCTGACTATTTTCTCCAGTTAAGGTAACGGCATTATGGTAAAGGTAATATTTCCTTCGTAGCGTCCGGCGATTTCAAAGGGATTGACCTCCAGACGGAAATTCAAGTCGATATTATGTGGACCGATTTCCGGATTCGATATGAGTACCGGCTTTGCCATTGAGACGTACCCGTCTGTTATCGGGGCTTTTATGGAAATACGGTCTGGTGTTATGATTTTGCCTCTGCTGTGTTTTAGTTCTGTTATAGAAGCCATTATCGGGCCGTGCAGACAGTTGGATTCGACCTCCAGCGTTAATGCCGCTGAAGATGTGGCAAAGACGGCCGGGTATAAAGCGGCTCCGGGCGCAATAAGAGAGGGTTCCGAGAATACAGGTTCTCCGAACTTAAGACTATCCGACATAGGGGATATGTTCACGAAGGGTGCATCCGCCTGTGCTATCACGGGCACAGTGAACAATATTACCGCCACCAGCCAAATTTTTGTTACTCTTTTCATTTTTTCCCTCCCCCAAAAAAACCTACTTTACGAACGACAGTTTCTTTGCCGTCAACGAGAAACAGCAAGTCTAATTGTTTTCCGATCCCTCGGATTTACAATGCTACGTTAATGCCATCTTTTATCAGCTACGCAGCTTTTCCTGTTCGACTGGCCAAGATTCACCAAGGGCTCGAAAGTGCGGATAAAGAAGTGAATTATGTGAAGTCTTTTCATCTCTCCTCATCATCACTCTCCATTTTCCCAGCCCGGCGCTGAACAAATAAGTGCCGGATAAGCACGGCGTTGCGCATAAACGGTGTTGCCATACTTAATTAAATTCCTTGCCAACTTATCAAAATAACAGTTTTCTTTGTCTATGTCAATAGCTAAATTCCAAAAATTAACTTTTTTCGGTCTTAGCCGACTTTCGTATTTTACCCAATTTATTCATAGATGTCAACAGTTAAATAGCCCAAATTGTCAGGGTGGCTGCGTTTTTTGTATTTTTCGGACCCTTATTTCTTCAGGTTATCCTCGTATTTACAGGGTGAGCCAAGTCATAAGTTTACGTAAAGTTATATATAACAAAGAGATACGGCGCAGGGTGTATGGTTGGGAAAGAGTTTCAGGGACCGGTAGAACTCGCATGGTCTCTGCGACAAGTACGGTCGGTCAAGAAATTTTTTTGTTCCGAAATATTTATTTTTTACAGATTCAGGGACATTCTTTGGTGCATTTACTGTTTTATACCGATGGTCAAAGGCCTGATAACAACGGTTTTTGCAGGCTGATTTGATGCAGTTTTATTTGAAATGTTCGTTGTTTAAGATTTTATTGTCGGGTAAGGCAAATCTTTCCAACGCTTATTAATCCACGTTTTTTGCCGGATGTTTTTCGTCAGCCCAAATAATTGATCAATAGACGTATGATACGGGTAACAAAAAATGTGTCTCTAAAACTGAGCCGTCCGGGCTGCTGTCTTCGCGAGAGAGCGCGGGGGCATTGGTAGATTTTTTGAGTTGGGAACTGTGATATAACTCCGCAAAACGAGTTTGCCGATTCTACGGCCCGCTGGTTATTTTAAATTGAAAGATGTGGAGGGTGTGAGATTTTGCGTGTTGATTTTGGCAATGAAAAAGGGGCTGCAAGCATAACTCTCACAGCCCTTTGTTTGTGCAAATCACATATACCACAAAGTTACTACGGACAGTTCTCAAGCCAGTCGGTCGTGAAAGCTGCCAGGTCCTGGAGGTTAATTGTCCCGTCGCCGTTGTAATCTTCGCATATCGTCCTGCTTGTATCGGGCATGAAGTAGTAATCTTCCGTTTCGCCAATCTCGTATCCATTCCGTGGCCCCGAACCGCCATTGCCTCTGGAGCCGGGAGCACTGCCGCCGGTCCATGGCTTCTCGGAAAGACTTATCCTCATCCATATCTCCTTGGGAGAGATAAATGGTCGGCAGGACAGGAATGCCGGTGTTGTGACCTGGTTTAATCCGGCCGGTAAATTGATAAGATACTGATTCTGAACCGCCCACTCGGATACAATCCCCCCGGAACATGCAAGGGCCGGGTTGGTGCTGCTGTTATCGTCCCAGTCGCCGTCACGGTTCCAGTCGCACCAGACATTGACCCAGAAGTTGGTACCCGGGTTGATAACGTTGACAATATAGTCAATCGTAGTCCAGCGACACTGTGGCATATTGAGCGGGAAGATAACACCATCGTCACCCTTGTCATTGTCCGGCGCGTTGGGTGAGGGCCTGATGTTGTTGAGGACATCCTGGTCCAGGCCGAGGTCAGCTTCGTTTTCATTAGTAATCCCTTTACCCAGATGAGCCACAGCCAGAG
>JABMRO010000124.1 GCA_013202635.1 Planctomycetota bacterium | reverse complement strand
TATGAGACAAGCGCAAGGACTTCCAATTCGGGGATAAAAAAAAGAGATAACTTCTTGCTAAAGGAAGTTATCTCCAGGTCTTCATAGCGGGGGCGCGTTACGAACCTACGACCTTGCTCTCGTCATCTTTTGCGCTGACATTTGCTCCATTGTCGACAAGCAGTTCCACCACATCTTTGTGACCGCTCCATGCTGCCTCGTGCAAAGGCGTCGTGCCATTGTAATCCTTCGCATTAATGTCGGCGCCTTTAGCAACCATGAGTTTCACCACATCCCTGTGACTGGCGCTTTGATACTCGATACCAGTTCCAACCGAATAGTAACGACTGGAGCAATATATGGCCTGCTTACACAAAACGTTCAGTTCTCACACCAAATCTGAACCTTTAGCAGCTTACTTTATAATTTAATTATTGTGGGCGTGAAAGTCGACCAAAATAGCCAAAATTCTGTCACAATCGCTGGGGCAGTTATTGGTTTTGGCTACATATTGACTTTGTCTATCACGAATACATATAATGTACAATGTTTTGTAAAGTCAAGAAAGACCAGGTCTCTAATACTTTCGAGGAATTTAATATGTGGCGGAGAATTCTCCATTTCTTTTATAAGCCAACAAAGGACGACAATCTACTGACCGAATTCGAAGACACTTTGATGCTTGTAGTCGATTCTGAACAGTTAACCAATAACTTGCTTAGCAAACTCAAGGAACTGGCAAGTGTGGAAAAAGCCTTCGTATACCTTGTAGATCAGAGTGGGCCATCTCGAACTTTCTTTCCAGTGGATAAAGTCTCTGAAAGCGAATCTCAATTGCCGGTTCTGGCCATTAATAGCAAGATAGCACAATGGTTTCGAGCAAATCGTCAAATCTTATTTTTTGAGACAGACCAAGAGGTAACAAGCTATTTAAGTTCAGAACTTCAGCCTTTCCTGGATTTGTCTGTTAATCTGGCGTTCCCCCTTATCTCGATGGATAGACTAATTGGCATAGTGTTTCTGCATTTAAGTCAGGAGCCACTGAATAAGATTCAGATTGCAAATTTGCAAGTACTCGGCAAACAGGCCGGTTTAGCGTTCGAGAATGCCCTTCTTTTCAAGGAGCGTTTGCGCCAGAATGAGCGAATGTTTCGCGCTGAGCAATTAGCAACAATGGGCCAGTTTGCTGCAGGTATTGCGCACGAGCTTCGAAATCCTCTTACGGCGATTCACAGTACGGTACAGTACCTCTCGAGTGATTTTGCTGATGACACAGATAAAAAAAAGCTTGCTAATGATATATTGGGTGAGGTCGACAGACTCAATAATATTGTGGGTAATCTACTTTCACTTGCGCAGCCGGCCGAGAGTAATCCTGAAGAGATGGATGTTCGGCAAGAAATCAAACGCTGCCTGAATTTTATTGAGGCCAAAGCCAAGAGTCAAAATGTCAAGTTACAAACGGACTTCGGGAATAACCTCCCAAAGCTTACCTTCGATCAAGCCGAGTTACGCCAATTGCTTTTGAATGTTGTGATGAATTCGCTGCAAGCCATGCCCGATGGTGGAACACTCTCAATCAGGGCTCATCGGTTGACAGAAGGAGGCCATGACTACACATCGGGTATTAACAGGATATTAATACAGGTTGAAGATGAGGGGGCCGGAATACCCTCCAATATGCATGAAAAGATTTTTGAGCCTTTTTTCACGACAAAAGCGGGTGGGACAGGTCTCGGACTGGCCATTTGCAACAGTATCGTTAGACGATATAATGGAGAAATCTGGGTGGAGAAAGCTAAAAGTGGTGGTACAGAAGTCAAAATAGCATTGCCTGTAAATTAAACGCAGTCGTCCGGAGTCAAGTAACATGAAGAAGCCAAAAGTGCTTATTGTTGATGATGAAGCCAACATACGTTCCATCTTGTCTGCGCTGCTGACGAAGAACGGTTACCAGGTGGAGGTCGCCGATTCCGGCGAATCAGGGCTTGATGTATATGCTCAATTTATGCCGGTCGTTCTTCTGCTGGATCTTAAGATGCCCGGAATTGACGGCATAAAGGTCATGGAAATACTTGATAAACAGCTCAAGGCCGACTGCAAGGTCATAATAATGACCGCACACGGAGAAGTGCGTTCTGCGGTTGAAGCGATGAAGAAGGGGGCCTTCGACTATCTCCAGAAGCCTTTTGACAACGACGAGCTTCTGGCTGTAATTTCACGGGCGGTAGAAATGGTAACGCTCAAACGGAGGGTCAAGCAACTTGAAGAACAGTTGGAAGAAACCTACCGGAGTGAAAATATCGTTGGCGTTTCGGATAAGATGAAATCAACCTTTGCCTTGATGAGTAAATTTGCCGCCACTGATGGTACAGTATTAGTTTGTGGTGAGAGTGGTACAGGTAAAGAATTAATAGTACGGGCAATTCATCAGGCAAGTAAACGCAAGTCAGGACCGTTTGTCGTAGTAAATTGCGGCGCCATACCATCAAATCTGATCGAGAGCGAGTTCTTTGGGCACGAAGCAGGTTCCTTTACTGATGCCAAAAATCTCAGGAAAGGGAAGTTCGAGGATGCGGATGGTGGAACATTGTTCCTCGATGAAATTGGAGAGTTAACTCTCGAAGCCCAGGTTAAGCTGTTAAGGATCATTGAGGAAGGAACTTTTTCACGTGTGGGTGGCAACAAATCCATTGCGGTCGATGTCCGTGTAATGGCAGCTACAAATCAGGACTTGTCAACGATGGTTCAGGAAAAGAAGTTCAGAGAAGACTTATACTGGCGTCTAAATGTTTTGAGTCTGAGTGTCTGTCCACTACGTGAACGCAAAGAAGACATACTGTTGCTCGTTGAACACTTTCTTGAAAGGTATTCCACACCGTTGGGAATCGAACAGCCCGTTGTTTCTGATGAAGTATTGGATTTATTAATGGCCTACGATTGGCCGGGTAACGTAAGAGAATTGCAGAATTGTATTTACAGCGCAATTACAGTTACGAGCAGTTCGACAATTGAACCTGATGACCTGCCAAAACGAATTAGCCTCGATTTAAAGCAGCCGGATGTGTCCGGTGTCGCGATGGATACATCACTCGCTGAAATAGCGGCCCAGGCCACAGCTAAAGCCGAACAGGAGGCAATCAATAAGGCCCTTTCGGAAACGGGCGGCAATCGCGAAAAGGCCGCTGAGATGCTTGGTATCGGCCGAAAAACTCTTTATCGCAAGTTGAGACAATACGGCATAGAATAATTACTCTGCTTTATATCAGTGTGTCATTCATGACACATAGTGGGTCACGCATGACACAGTAAAGATCCTTGTTGCTGTTTATAGTACATTTCCACTTTTACATCTATTTTCTGTTTTGATAATGACTTACAGAAGTTTTTCGTAGTAAAACCTTCTTTGGCACGCTTTTTGCGAATATTAATGACAAAACAGATCAAGCAACAAGAAGTTAGTTCTTTGAAATATGATAACATACGATAAAAAAGGAATTCCACATGATCTGGAAGATTGCCAAGAAAGAGTTTCTGCTGAACCTGATGACATTTAAATTCGCGGTAGGGACAATGCTCTGCAGGGTAGCTGTGTAAGGGTATTGAAAAATTTTATTCAAAATTGGGCCTTGCTTGCACACATCCATTTATATCTCATGGGTGCACGCTTCACCGAGCTCAAGCAAGGCCCTTTTTATGGGAAAGCAGAGATTCGCAAGATGCACACTAAAAAATATAATATAATTAGCGAATTAGATCAGGCGCCAAAAAGTTAATTCTTTGAAATATGATAACATACGATAAAAAAGGAATTCCACATGATCTGGAAGATTGCCAAGAAAGAATTTCTGCTGAACCTGATGACATTTAAATTTACCGTAGGCACTATACTGTGTGTCATCCTGGTGTCTTTCTTTGTGCCCGTTTTGGCAAAGGATTATCAGCGGCGGCTCAAAGAATACAATGAAAATATAACGGCCAACGAGGTGGAACTAAGAAAAGTGATGGTCTATAAGAACATTCTGCCTACAGTATATCGACCGCCAAATGTACTATCTGTATTCAGTGAAGGTGTAGAAAAACGACTGGGCACTACGGCTAAGATATCGAATATGGACGTACCCGAAATCAATGCAACGTCCGATGAAATCAATCCCTATATGTC
>JABMRO010000123.1 GCA_013202635.1 Planctomycetota bacterium | reverse complement strand
TTTTTAAGAAAGGAGATAAAAAATTTTGAAAATTTATATTTTTGTTTTTAACTATGAGCGTTTTTGACTGAAAATTCCTCGATTTCTCGATACCAGATGCTGGATACTCGAGAAATACCATCCACTTCGCTCACTATGTTCGCTCAGTGGCTGCCAGACGCCGCAACGCCTTGTATATGCCTATAATGCACAAGTCAATAACTAAGACAACCACAATAATTGCTACAACTTCCCACATATGTTTCCTTACTCACCATTTTAACGTTTGCCGCGATGCAATACCAATAACTTGCATCTTGCTAATCCTCAGTAGCATATCATAATAGATAAATATAGAAGGGAGTAGAAAATTTAAGATTTCCGCGTTTTCGACGCGACAATTTAAGGTGCGGTTAAATTGTGTTCTCTGTATTAGATGTTACAGACTCAGGTATCACGTGATATCGTACTCTCGCCATCACAGCTTTTCCTTTATGCGATGAGTACAGTACGAAAAACAGCAAACCATCTTTTAGTAGTTGCTCAAGTTGCTCATCTTGCTTAGCCAAACCTTGCCATATAGTTCCAGGTAGAATAACATAAGGTAGTTTGTATTTTTGATCGATACCAGTACCGGGATTCTTGATAATGTATGATCCATCCCGTTTCCAGTCTCTAAAAGGACGCCAACTCCTTAACCAAGACCACCAATTTTTGTAGTAATAGAAACCTGGAGTTAATAGTGTTGTTGGAATATTGCCGCGATTTGTAGCACTTAAAAAGATGTAAGTTTTTCCTTCAAGTTCTGGGTCACCATATACCTTCATATTAGACGATGCTGACAGCTTAAGGTCTGGTCCAGACTTTATCCACTTATAAATGTCCCACAGCAGAACTGCCGTGGCTACGACCGCAGCATACCAAGCAACCATCCTTGTTCCCTCTGAATTTAGTCGTTATTCTGCTTCAGAATTGTCGTCCATAGATTCCAGCTTTATATTATCTTAACATTTTAGTAATAATCCTGCAAGTTTTCAACAGATAATGCCTAAAATCCTTAATCCACCTTTTCCATAAATTTAACGGTGTATTAAACTGCTTGACTATCGTTTCATCAAGACCTATACTTTCACTTATTTATACAGCATCACATGAATATTGAAACGCTGCGAGAGAATTTCTAAAATAGGGAGATAACCATGTATTTTGATGATGAATTCCTTGAATCCTTACCGGAAGATATTCCTTCTGCAATTACAGCGATTTGTGAAAGATATCTTAAGGTCATCTACTTGCCACTAAGTGACGAAGAGAAGCACACTATTATCAAAGAAGCTTTTGGCTTGCTTGCTGCTTATAATGAGGCATATAAATTGGACCTGCGAATACCAAGAGGCGAGGGTGAATTAGAAAAGGATAATCTTAGTGCTAATCAATTATTTGAGGACTTGCGGAACCATTTTTCTCAAACAATCATACAAAACGAATTTGACCGATATAAAAATATGTATGCAGCAAAGCTTGGCAAGGTATTTCACTATGAAATCTCAGAGGGCGACCTCGATCTTATCCAGAATCTAATCACCAAACTTAGGAAACTTATTTCCACAACCGATGAATTGGGCGAAGACCATAGACATCGCCTTATCAAAAAGCTCGAAAAGGTTCAATCGGAACTCCACAAAAGAGTTTCAGACCTTGATAGATTTTGGGGATTTTGCATCGATCTTAGCATCGTCGTGGGATCGATGGGTAAAAATGCTGAGCCTGCGGCTGACTTAGTAAAGAAAATCGTGGCTATTATATGGCCTACACAAACTCGGGCTTATGAACTGCCAAGTAGCCTCCCATTCAAATTACTCGGCCAATCCGAGGATGATAAACCCAAGGACGATAAGTCTTAGGGAAAGGAATGAAAATGTCAGAAGAAGATAAACAAGAGGAAAAATCTAAAATTATGTTTGGTGAAACTGAGCGGCAGATTCTTGCCAATTTGTCATCTAATGTTAGCCTCCTGGTTGCAGCTATTGACAGATTAACTCAGCAAATAATATTGACTAAGAAAGATTGATAGCTTTCACCTCTGTCGATCGTTTTACGACCGCTATCCACGATTTCCATAAATTTAACGAAGTGTTAAATTTATCGTCTTAAACTGCCTGGCAATCGTTTCGTCACACGTGCGATTTCGGCGGAAGAATTACAAAGAGAGGAATGACGAATAATCAGCATGGTCAATTGAGCACACATCTATGGACTAAAAGTTTAGGTTTTTTTCTGTGTGTCCTGGTTTAGAGCGGAGCGGATGATTTCGGCTCGGAGTGCGTCTCTGTGAGTTGGGTCGAGGGTTTTTCCGCAGTTAAGCTGGAGGTGGGCGGGCAGTGTCAGCATGAAAAGGCGATTTATAGTAGCGATGGAAAGCGGGTTTTCTTTATCGGAGCGGCCTGTACCGCAGAGAGTGTAAAGCTTCTCTATGGCGGGGGTCGAGGCGCCCATATACTTGTGCATATTGATGCCAAGCCGCAGGTGGCTCAGCAGGAAAAGGGCTTCCTGCGAGCTTATCAGATGGGCGTTTTGCAGCAGCGCCATTGCGCGTGAGATTTTGTCGTCGAGGATGTTTGCCTGGCCGGAGAGGAGTTGTTTTCTCGCGGCATTTTCGTATTCGACTATTTCAGGAATGATGGTGTTTTCAAACTGGGAGATTATGTCGGACTCGGCGATGCCGAGTGTCACCTGATTGGAAATCTGGTAGAGGTCACTTGCGGCTTCTGTGCCTTCTCCGAAAAGGCCGCGGACGGCCAGGCTCATAGCCCTTGCGGTGTTGAAGAATTTTTCTATCTGGCCGGTCATTTTCAGGGCCGGAAGGTGAAGCATTACGGAAATCCTTATACCTGTTCCCAGATTGGTCGGGCAGGCGGTAAGGTATCCATAGCGTGGGCTGAAGGCGAAATCGACCTTCTTTTCTATCATATCGTCGATTTTATTTATCTGTTCGGCGCACTGGGAGAGCTGGCAGCCGGCCTTGAGCACCTGGAGCCGCAGATGGTCTTCTTCGTTAATCATAGCGGTGAAGAATTCCCTTTGAACCATAACGACGCCGCGCGGGCCTTTGCCGAAGGCGTGATGGCGGCTGATGAGATGGCGTTCCACGAGGAAATGCCTGCTGAGAGTGGGAGCCTTGTCCACACTGATGTAAGAGGTTTTATCGCCAAGCTCAAGGGACATCAGCACGTCTTTTAGTTTTTCAAGTATTTCAGATTTTTCAGTATTGGAGCAGTGGCTGAGGAATTTATGGCCCGCAATGTTCCTGGCCAGACGGATTCGTGAGGATACGACGATATCAGCCAACGGCCCGGAACCGTTAAACCATTCGTTTATATCATTACTTATATCTGTTAGTTTCATAGCCGGTACTGAGTATAATTGTTAGTTTTTATTCTTCGATTTTCTTTATTTTGTCCCGCATTTCGGCGGCCAGCTCGTAATCTTCGCTCTTGACGGCGTCCTGCAGCCGCTGGCGCAGGTTTAAGAGCTCTATTTCATCCCTCGTATTCTTTGGTGTCTTCGAAGGAAGCTTTCCACAATGGGTTGTCCTGCCATCGTGGGTCTTTTCGATTAGGGGCAGAAGCGATTTTTCAAAAAACTCATAATCATAAGGACAGCCCAATACGCCCTGCTTGCGGAACTGAGTCAGAGTAAAGCCGCAGTTGGGGCAGGCGAGCTTTTGCTCTGAAGCACCGGCAAGCTCTTCATCGGTTGGCTGGACGGCAAGCAGACCGCTAAGCAGCTCATTTATGGGGATGTGGCTCTTAACGGCTATATCCTGTTCGGCGGCGCAATGCTCACATATGTGCATCTCGCTGCGAACCCCATCAGAAATCTCAGTCAGGTGAATAGTCGCATTATTATTGTTACAAATCTGACACTGCATAATCAACTCGATTCTTGATGCTCGACGAGCATTGAGCTTCAATCTGTGTATTATACCAAAATCCTCTACTTAAATAATCGTCAAAATTATAAACCTCCTAC